>CAYZFW010000090.1:0-611 GCA_964477615.1 uncultured Phycisphaeraceae bacterium
GTGGCGGTGTAGTCAAAGAGGCCCGCCTGCGCCGAGGGCACGCCGGGGATCGAGAACCCGCCGCCGGGCTGCAGGATGGACACGGGGCCAACCGGGGTGCCCGGCACCGCGTTGAAGGTCTCGAAGCCGTTCATGTTGACGGTGAGGCGCCCGAGGAAGCCATAGGAGACGACGAGATTGATCGGCTCATCGAGCCGCACCTTGTGGTCGTAGGCGGTGATGGTGCCAAGCGTGTCGACGTCGTCGACATCGATGAGGAAGTAGCCCGAGGCGCGGGAGGTGTCGCTGCCGCAGGGGCCCGAGACGCACAGCTGCACCGTGATGGAGGACTGGGCCGGATCGATGGGCACGCCGATGAGCGCGGCGTGAGAAACGGCGGGGGTCAGAAGGCACGCCGCGGCGGCGGCGACGATGGCATTGGTGTGCATGGGGGTTCTCTCTCTCGCTCGGACGTTGCGCCCGCGGCATTTGCCGTTGGCGCTAGGCGAGGAAGAGCGTACCACCACTCGCGGTAATGCCAACCCCGTCTTCCCGCTGCACCAGGCAACGCCCGAGAACCATTCAGCTTCCCGAGCAACCCGTGAACGCAACCGCCCCCCGGGATCATCGTC
>CAYZFW010000090.1:621-7903 GCA_964477615.1 uncultured Phycisphaeraceae bacterium
GCGGGGGGCGGCGTGATTCTGGACCCAGGGGCCGAGGAGAAGCCCGGCCGTGGCCCGGAAAGTGCGGCAGAGTTCAGGCGGCGGAAACCGTCACCGGTCACGTCATCGGCGAGATTCTGGTGTGAGTTGAGGGGGCAACGCCCGCACTCACAGGGGGTCGATGTGGGCGAGTCGGGGGCTCGGGGATCACAGCAGACGGTGCGGTGCTGCGAGGAAGAGCACCGCTGTCTCCGCGGACGGAGCCAGCGGTGGCACGGTGTACGGCAGCTTCGGGTGTCACCCGCGATGTTGCCCGTATCATCCCCGCCATGCCCCGCGCACTCTCCAGCTGTGTGATGTTCTCGATCCTCCCCGCCGCCGCGATGCTGGGCGGCTGCGGCATCCTGTCGGGCGGGCGGAGCGACCTGGTGCTCGACGCCCGCACGTCGAACGCCGAGCTGCGTCCGAGCTACACCACGGCGTTCTACCGCACCATCGACGAGAACACGCTCGACGTGGTGATGACCGATCTGCCGGTGGACATGCTGCTGGACGCCGCGGAAGGGAAACTTGCCGAGCCGCTGCCAGCGGGGAACATCACCCGCGTCCACGTGTTCCTGAACCCCCGCGCCGGCTACACACCCATCGACTACACGGCGTCGAACGCGTCGATCACGCACGTGGTAGTCAGCGGCGAAATCTACGGCGTGTACACGGGCGCGGGCTTCGTGTTGCCCTCAACCTCGCCGGGGGATTCGAGTTTCTCCGGGCAGACCAGCGGGGCGAACCTGAGGCTCGCGGCGTCGACGCCGGGGTTCGAGGACCAGCTCGGCCCGACAGAAGTGACGGGGCGCGTGGCGGCCCCGCGGGACGACGCGAAGGCAGAGAAGATCTCGGCGCTGGTGAGCGCGATGGCGCGCTATGCGGGTGCGGTGGCGGTGAAGTGAAGTGGATCTGGGTGGCACCGGTCTCTGACCGGTGCGGACGGGAGGCGTCGATGAAGCGGCGGACACGGCTCGTTCTGCTCGGAACACTCTCGCTGTTTGCTTTGTCGATCGGCGCGGCTTTTGCCTGCGACCGGTTGGTCGCCCGATCCGGGGCCGGCCGAATGCACCGGACGACGCAGGATGTCCCGCGGACCGACGTTGCTCTGGTGCTTGGTACCAACCCGCGCGTGACCGGGGGACGAACCAACCTCTTCTTCAAATACCGCATCGAGGCTGCGGCGGAGCTCTTCCACTCCGGCAAGGTGAGACATCTCCTCGTCAGCGGCGACAACCACGTCAGCACCTACGACGAGCCGAGCGAGATGAGGGACGCGCTCGTGGCCGCCGGGGTACCGAGCTCTTGGATCACGCTCGACTACGCCGGGTTCCGCACGCTCGATTCGGTTGTCAGGGCTCGCGGGGTGTTCGGGCAGACTCGGATCGTCGTGGTGTCACAGGAGTTCCATTGTGAACGGGCGATCTTCATCGCGGATCACAACGGCATCGAAGCCGACGCGTACATCGCACGCGGGCCGTCGGGCACCGACGGCCTTCGGGTGCGAGCTCGTGAAGTGATGGCGCGATGTGCCGCAGTACTGGACGTCTGGGCGCTGGGGCGGGAACCGCGGTTCAACGGCCCCCGCGAGGAGATCGTGATCGCGAATCGCTGATCATGCGCGGTCAGTGCGTTCAACCACTTGCCGCCAGTGATCGGAAACGGCCAGAACCGGCGCCCATTGGTCGATGTAGGTCCGGTCGATCAGGTCCGGGCTCGCCCTGAGCATGCTCGCGATGTCACTGAGGTGCTTCTCGCTTGCACCTTCGTCGTAGTACTTCAACTTCATCAGGATCACATCTTCCGGTGCGGAGAACCGCACGGGGTGGCCCATGATCGGCCTCGGGCGGGCACGGGCGAATCTCGTCAGGTTGTACGGCGTACGCGGCGGGTGCATCAGGTCCACCTTGAGCCCCGTCGGCACGTGCACAATGTTCGCCTGGGTCTCCGTGGCCATCGCCTCACGCAGCGTGTGCTCGTCAAAGTAGAACTCTGGTTGAGGAAACTCCGCCAAGAGCGGGTGTACGTCCCCGAGCCGGATGTACACCACCACGTCGATGTCCTTGGTGGTGCGCGGATCGCCGTAGATCATCGCGGCGAAGGACCCGGTGACAAAATAGGGCACGCCGACGCGATCCAGAGAAACCGCGACACGGACCGTGAGTTCATCCTGGAGCACGTCCGAGCCTCCGTCGCACTTCCGCGCGAACCTGCTCTTCCGTCCAAGTTGGACGGTCGAATCGGATGTTCTCCAGCAGAACGCGTTCGGCGGACGCGTTCAGGTTTGACGCGACGCGGAGCCGTTGCTCGGCAGACATGTCCCGCAGCCTTGCAACCGTCGCGTCGTCAATCACCTCGATGTTCCGAGGATCAATAACGCGGCGGCGCGGCGGGGTGGTCGGGGCACGGTCCATCTCGGGATGATAGCGCTGGGCGATTGGGATCGGTACGGTCCGCTAGGTCGGGCGCATCCACTGACACGGGTCTGAGACCCTTGCCACCAAGAGAGCCGTGCCCCCACCCATTCACTCCTCGCGACGCCCCGTCAGCTTCGCCAGAAGGCGGAGGGCTTCGAGGTAGATCCACACCATCGTGGACATCAGCGCGAACGCCCCGTACCACTCGTAGTGCTTCTCGGCACCGTTCTTGACGCCGTTGTTGATGGTGTCGAAGTCGATGACGAGGTTGGCCGAGGCGAGCACGAGGACGAGCACGCTGAAGCCGATGGAGATCATCCCGCCGTTGGTCGGGTCGTAGACGCTGGCGAGCGTGGGGAACCCGAACAGCGACGCGACGATGGCGATGAGGCCGTAGGCGCAGATGCCCACCGTACCGACCATCGTGGCGTTGTAGAACAGCCGTCCGGGGCGCAGCACGCGGAACGAATACAGCGCCAGCAGCGCCCCGGTGATACCGAAGGTCAGCATCGCGGCGTTGAAGATGAGACCGGTATTCAGTTCAACCTTCCCATCGGCGAGCGTCTTGCCGCCGAACTGCATGGCGTAGAACGACGAGATGCCGCCCACGAATGCGCCCTGGGCCAGTCCGTACACGGGCGCGAGGAACACCGAGCCCTTGGGCCAGAACGCCATCACCAGCCCGGCGATGAGCCCGACAATGCCGCCGCCAAGCGTCAGAGCCAGTCCCAGACCAGGGCTGCGCTGCTCGGCGAGCAGCATCCACGTGCCCATTGCCGCGGCCACCACCAGAGCCAGCAGGAAGAACGACTTGTTGATCGTCCCCTGCATGGTCATGACGCCGGGGCGGACCGGGGCCGCGACAGCGACGGGGGCTGTCCCAGCGGAAGTGTTCAAGCCGGGGACCGAGCGTCCTTGCCGCTCGAGGTCGTCCCAGGTCTGGGCGGGGGAGAAGACGTCCTTGTTGAGTGCGGGGTTGCCGTTGCCGAACATTGGGAGGTCCTTGGACTTGGTGAAGTTGGGTGTGAAGGGCGTGGGGCGTGACTCGTCGCCCACGTTGTTCATCGGAAAAGTGATGGGATCGATTGCAATCGTATGTTCGCCGAGGGCTGAGCGATGACCGATCGACACTTCGTGCGTGTCCCGGTCGGAAGTTCGTAGGACAGGATGCTGCGCCGTGGTGATCGATCACCGAGAAACAAAAGCCCCGAGCGGGGGCTCGGGGCTTGGGGTCGATGGACTATGCCTTGAACGGGTTGAGCCGCCCAGCGCGATCGCGACCCGGCTCGGCGGGGCCTGGGCACTTCAGAACAAGAGCTGGAACTGGAATCGCACGTTCACCTCGTTCTCCTCCGTGGTTCGAAGGAAGCCGTTGCCGCTGTTGCTGCTCATGAGCTGGGTGGACTCATCGAGGAACCACTGCACGTCGAAGGTGAACTTCGCCGCGGCCCCGGCCCAGTAGTAGTTGGTGCCGAAGGTGACGGTGTCGAAGGTGTCGTCGGTGTCGCCCAGATCGCGGTCCTCGTCCTGGAAGATGGCGTCGTAGCGGGCGAAGAGTTCCCAGTCGGTGTCGGGGAGGTAGAAGCCGCCCTGGGCGATGAGGCCGTAGTCGTCGGACGAGCCGTCGCCGATGCCGTTGAGGCTGGTGTTCTGGTGAGCACCCACGCCGGCGGCGAAGATGTTCCATCCGTCGCCCTCGACCGAGGCGTCGACGGTCCACGACGAGTAGACGGTGTCGCCCTGCGTGTCGATGCCGCCGACGCTGGTGGCGATGTCGTTGGCCGAGCCTTCGACATGCCCGGCGACGCCGAGCATGCAGGCGTAGTCGGACTCGGGCTGCGAGGTGAGGTCCTCGAACTGCTTCCAGTCGCCGCGGACCTTCCACTCGGCCCGGCCGGTCAGGCCCCAATCGGACTCGGCGTTGTTGCCGCGGACAAAGCCGAAGTTGCCCAGCCCGCTGACGGAACCGAACTCGGAGTTCTTGCTGTTGAAACCGTCGTTGAACGCGACCGTGAGGTTGACGTCGTCGTTCTTGTACGAGAGCTCGATGCCCTGGGAGCGGTCCTGGGTGAACACCGTATTCATGTTCGAGCGCTCGGTGACGAGTTGCATCCAGTTACTCACGAGTTCCTCGCGGAGGAAGGGCATCTTGAACTGGCCCCACTTGAGCGTGATCCCGCCGTCGAACTTGTACCCGGCGAAGGCGTCGAGCAGGTCGAGCACGCCGTCGCGGCGCGAGAAGTCGGTCTGGATGCCGTAGAAGAGTTTCGGGCTGACGATGTGGCCCTTGTAGATGATGCGGGTGCGGCGGGTCTCGAAGCCGGATTCGAAGTCATCGTTGGCGCGGTTGGCACCGGGGCCGCCGTCGTTGTTGTCGCGGAAGTTCAGTTGGTAGCGGAACTGGATCGCCCCGGAGATGCCGAGCTTGAAGTTGCCGTCGGCGCTGGCGAGCACAAAGCCCTTGCCGTCGTGCCCCGCCCCCCCGGAGGTGGTTCCGCCGTCGGCGAGCAGGCTGGTGCGGGCGTCGGCATCGGCGAGCATCTCGGCGACGACAGCGCGGACCTCGTCGCTCGCGCTGGCATCGGCCGCGGCGCACACAGACGAGCCCGCGCTGAGGGCGAGCGTGAGGGCAACACCGAACGACTTGAGTTCATGCCGCGCGTGGTTCATCGACGTGGTGTCCTTGGGTGTGGGAGTGTCGAGCAAGCGGAGAGAGACGACCCCGGGGCGGTCCCGGGACCGATCGAGCGGGCAATCTAGCGATTCCGCGCCAGCCCGCCAACGCGCACCGCAAGAAAACCACCGCTGCTTCAGGCGGACTTCACGGCGAAGACGTGCTCTCGTCCGGCGCATCCCAATCCCGCGTCAGCCGCACCGCATTCAGTGCGCTGAATTTGCCCAGCACCTGGTCACCCGGTCGGGGGGTCGCCGATGCCTCGCGGGTGTCGTAAGCGTAGAGCACCACGTCGCCCGCTTTGGGGTATCCGCCGGGGAGATCGGGGTGCTGCTTCACGCCGGGGGGCCAGGTGCCGCCCCGGAGGTACATCACGGCGCACGACCGCACCGCGTCGCGCACGCACCACACCTTCGGGTTCCCCAGGTCGGCGAGGGCCTTGTCCAGGCGATCAAACTCGGGCGACGGCGGGCGGCTGAAACGGATCGGAGACAGCGCCAGAGCGACAGAAACCGCCAGAGCCGGGATCGGGGCAAGCACCGCCGCACGCCCCACCGCCCGGCGCAGGACCCGCGATGAGCGGCAGGACAGCCACGCGGCGCACACCACCGCCAGCGCCGGGTACACCGGCACGGCGTAGCGGAACATCACCTGACCGAACGTCAGCAGCGCCCCCACGAACACCACCACCCACAGCACCGCGAAGCGGTCGAGGCGGCGGTCGCCGGAAAGGGACCGCCGACGGGCGAGCGTCCACGCCGCGGGCACCAGCGCCAGCATCCACGGCCAGTACGACCGCAGGAACTCCCACGGCAGGTACCACCACGGCTTGGCGTCCTCGTCTCCCAACGCCCGCTCCAGCGACTGCTGGAGGAGATACTGGTCCACAAAGGGCCTCCCCCACCGCTCGACCATCGACCAGTGCCACGGGGCCGCGACCAGCACCCCCACCGCCGCCATCGCGGCCGCCCAGCCAATCCACCGCCACCGACCGATCCACACCAGCCACCCCGCGAAAATGAGCGGGAAAAGCAGGGGGAAAATCGGCTTGCTCAGCAGGCACAGCCCCAGCGGCACCCCGCCCACGGCGAAAAGCCAGCCCTTCTCGCGCTTCACCGCCGCCAGCGCCGACCACGCCGCGAGGACCAGGAACAGCACCACCCAGATGTCCAGCGAGAAGGCGCGGGTGTAGCGGAAGAACTCCAGCGTCGTGGCGAGCACGACCCCCGCGAGCAGGCCCACCCGCCGCCCGCCCATCTCCTTCGCCGCGCGGCGGGTGATCTCCACAGCGGCCATCGCCCCCAGCAGCGTCACCAGCCGCACGCTCCAGAGTTCGGTCCCGAGGAGCTTGTAGAAGGCCGCGTGGATCCAGAACGGCACCGGGGGCTTGTTGAAGTACGGCACGGTGCCCGCCATGGGGTACCACCACGCGTCGAACGTGCCGGTCTCGAGAATCAACTTGCTGACGGCGGCGTAAAACGGCGTGTCGACGCGCCACCCGCCCTGGTGGCACCCGGGGAGCCACAGCGCCAACAGCAGCATCGGGGCGACGAGTGCGCTCCACACGCGGAGCAGGCGGCGGTTGGTGAGCAAACGGAGCACGGGCGCGAGTGTACCCCCGCGAGCCGCGGGTCCACGTGCCACGATGCTGGCGTCTTCGCCAGCGTTGTGCATCCAGCGTTGTGCGCCCATCGCAGAAGCACGACGCTGCTGCGGACGCCAGCATCATGGCACGGGAGCGGGAAAAAAAGAACCGGCCGGACCCGAAGGTCCGGCCGGTGTTGCGATGCGTGAGGCTCTGCGTTTCAGACTCGCAGCGGCTTAGAAGAGCAGCTGGAACTGGAAGCGGAGGGTGACCTCGCCGTCTTCCTGCGAACCGAGGTAGCCGATCTCGCGGTTGAGAGCGGTGAAGAAGTTGTCGTTGGCGTTGTCGATGAAGTACTGGACGTCGAAGGTGAACTTCGCGGCGTGGCCCGACCAGTAGTAGTTGGTGCCGACGGTCACGGTGCTGAACGAGTCGCTGTTATCGTCGCCACCGCCGCCGCCGTTGCGGTCATCGTCGGCGAAGATGCCGTCGTAGCGGGCGAAGAGTTCCCAATCGGTGTTGGGGATGAAGAAGACGCCCTTAGCGATGAGGCCGTAATCGGTGCGTATTTCGTTTAAGCCAGCG
>CAYZFW010000091.1:0-1173 GCA_964477615.1 uncultured Phycisphaeraceae bacterium
GCCGCGGGCCTCCGACGAATGGTTGCACACAACCTCGTCATCTCGCGCATGACCGGAAGGACCAACGTCCATGCCTGATCTCGCCACAATCGCAGATTCCGCTGGTGCACCTCAACGCATCCTCAGCCGCGACGAGCTTAACCGTCTCCTCTGGGGCGCTGCGGACATCCTCCGCGGCACTGCCGACGCCGGCGACTTCAAGAACCACATCCTCGCGCTCACCATGCTGAAGCGACTCAGCGACGTCTTCAACGAACGCCGCGCGGAGATCATCTCTGATTGGATGGGCCGCAAGAAGACGAGGGAACAGGCCGAGAAGATCGCCGAGGATCCCGACGAGTACGGCGACGGGTCGTTCTACATCCCCGAAGCCGCCCGCTGGGCCACGCTCATGAAGGTCGGCGAGAACCGTGCCGAGGCGATCGACGTGGCGCTCCATGCCATCGAGGAACAGAACGGTCGTTACCTGGAGGGCGTCCTCGCGGGCGTCCGCTTCAACGACGAGCGCCGGTTTGGTGACCCGAAGGAGATGGACGCCTTCATGCACCGGCTCCTCACGCACTTCTCCCAGATCCCGCTTGGCAACAAGAACCTCGCCGAGCCCGACGTGCTCGGCAACGCCTACGAGTACCTCATCGAGCGCTTCGCCGAGGGCTCCGGCAAGAAGGGCGGCGAGTTCTACACCCCGCGCTCGGTCGTCCGCCTCATCGTGAATCTCCTCCAGCCCAAGGAGGCCATGCGTATCCACGATCCCACCTGTGGCTCCGGCGGCATGCTCATCGAGTGCGCCCACTACATCGCGGCCCACGGCGGCAACATGCGGAACGTCACGCTCACAGGCCAGGAGCGGAATGTCGGGACGTGGTCCATCTGCAAGTTGAACATGCTCCTGCACAACGTGGCCGACGCGGACATTCGCCCGGGTGACACGATCCGTAACCCGAAGTTCGTCGACGCGAGCCGGGGGGGCGGCCGCCTCACGCTCTTCGACCGCGTCATCGCCAATCCGCCCTTCTCACTCAAGGACTGGGGGCACGAGTTTGCGACTGCTGGCGATCCATTCCGCCGGTTCTCGTACGGCATCCCGCCAGCCACCAAGGGTGACCTCGCGTTCCTGTTGCACATGGTCGAGGTCTGCAACGACCGCGGCATGGTCGGCGTTGTGATGCCCCA
>CAYZFW010000091.1:1183-7865 GCA_964477615.1 uncultured Phycisphaeraceae bacterium
CACGGCGTGCTCTTCCGCGGCGCCGGTGAGGGGAAGATCCGCCAGGCACTGCTTGAAGCCGACCTCTTCGAGGCCGTCATCGGCCTGCCTGAGAAGCTCTTCTTCGGCACGGGCATCCCCGCCGCCGTGCTCATCCTCAACAAGAACAAGCCCAAGGCCCGCAAGCGCAAAGTCCTCTTCATCGACGCCTCGGCCGAGGGCTTCTACGGCGAACTCTCCAACCGCAACGACATGCGGCTCCAGGACATCCTCCGCATCGTCTCGGTCTTCCGGGCTTCGGGCGAAGTCGCGCCGACGGCGACCCAGGTCGAGACGGACCTGGCCAAACCCCGCGCGCGGGTGGTCGCGCCGCCGACCATCCACCCCGCGCGGCGTGTGAGGGCGTACAGGGCCGCCGTGGGGGGGGGCGGCAAGGACCTAGAGCGCGACATCGCCGACTCGCTCTGCGAGGTCGGCGAGGCCGTCAGCGCGTTCGATGCTGAGGCGGATGCAGTGCGGGCGTGGCTGAAGGCCAAGCACCCCGGGCCGGGGGGCGGGCGTTCTTCGCTCGATAAGTTCTGCGCCGTGGTGGACCTCGACGAGATCGCCGAGGAGAACGACTACAACCTGAACATCAGCCGCTACGTCGATTCCGCCGACCCCGCGCCGGTGCTGGATGTGGGCGTCGAGCTCAAGCGGCTGCGGGAACTCGAGAAAGCCCGCGACGCGGCGGAGAAGAGGATGGACGCGATGCTGGCGGAGTTGGGGTTCAAGGCAAACTGATCCATGAGCACGAGGCGCACCAACTCGAAACTGCCATCCGGCTGGCAGACTACGGAACTCGGCGAGGTTGCCGAGTTGCGGCGCGGCCTGAGTTGGGCCAAGTCGCAGGAGCGTGCCACGCCCAGCAATGGATGCGTGCCGGTTCTCCGGATTCCGAACGTGCAGGATCGTCTGGAACTTGATGACATCCTCTACCTCGATGGCGTGACCCCGAAGGACATCGCGGAGTGCGGGGCGACGGCCGGATGGTCCCTCATGGTCGCGTCGAACGGCAACCCAGACCGCGTCGGCAACTGCGTCCTGATCGATCGGGATACGGAGTATGTGTTCGCCTCGTTCCTCGTTGCCGTCGGCACTCGGGACGGCGCCCGTCTCGCGTCGGAGTTTCTGTACCGTCTACTTTGCTCGGAGACTGTACAGCGCGCGGTGACGCGAAACGTGCAGGGATCGACGGGGCTAAGCAACATCAACCTGAACCTCCTGCTTCGGCAGCCGGTTCCCATTCCCCCGCCCGCGGAGCAGGCGAAGATCGCGGGGGTGCTGGGGGCGGTGGATGAGGCGGTGGCGCGGAGTCGGGCCGTGGTCGCCCAGACCAAGACGCTCCGCCAAGCCGTCCTCCACACCCTCCTCACCCGCGGCCTCCCCGGCCAGCGCACGAAGTTCACGACCGTGCGGCTCGGCGACCTCTATGCGGAGCGCCGCGAGAACGGCATCGAGGGCTTGCCGATCATGTCCGTGACGGCCAACGGTCTCGTCCCGCGCTCCAGCGTGGACCGCCGCGTCGAGTCGGAGTTGGAGGATGAGGGGCACGCGCTCGTGCGCAAGGGCGACCTCGCGTACAACATGATGCGAATGTGGCAGGGCGTGAGCGGCCTGGCCGCCTGCGACTGCCTCGTCAGTCCCGCCTACGTCGTGTGCTCGCCCAAGGAGGGCCTGGTGCCCGAGTACGGCGCGCTCCTGCTCAAGGCCCCGCACGTCGTCCGCCTGCTGCACCTCCACAGCCAGGGCGTGCATGAGGATCGCCTGCGGCTTTACTTCAAGCACTTCGCGCCCATCAAGGTCGAGGTCCCCGACGAGGACACCCAGCGCGCAGCGGTGCGGATGATCGCGTCTCTCGACGCCCGCCTTACCGCCGCCGAAGCGCACGCGGCCCAGTTGGAAAAGCAGAAATCGGCCCTCTCCGCTGCGCTGTTGTCGGGTGCTCTCCAGGTCTTAGTTTCCACTCTCTCTCCCTCCGGGTCGAAAGCCCAGAAAGGTCGTTCCCATGGATAAGACACTCCTCAGCCAGCCCGAGTCGCAGGTGGAGCGCAAGCCGTTGACGCGGTCCGGCCCGGCGCCGGGCCCGAGTGCTGGCGTCAGCGTCGCTCCGATCGAGGTGGGTCTGACGACCTTCATCGACTTCATCCTCAAAAGCGGCAGCCCCAAGTTGACCGTGGTAAAGCGCGCCAAGCGGCAGAACGAGAATGCCTACGACCCGATGACCGACTTCTACCGCGTTCTCCGCGAGGGGATCGTCAAGCACCACAAGTCCGGCGCGCCCAAGTCGGCGCTCGACGGCGTCATGCAGCGGGTCCAAAGCCAGGTCAAACTCCGCACGTACCCGGACTTCCTGACGGGGTACCGCAAGTTTCTGGGCCGTAAGGCCTACGCCTGGACGCAGCCGCCGAGTGCACGGTGGAAGTGCGGCGCGTTGATCGTGCGGGTGACGCCCGAGCTGGGCCTGGTGCTTGGCACGGCCACGATGGCGATCAAGATGTACCTGAGGTCTAGCGAAACTCTGGACAAACGCCGCGCCGCCATGATCACGCACGTGATGCGGACCGTGCTTGGTCCGAAGAACCCTGGGCTGACGTTTGGCGTCCTGGACGTGAAGACCGGGAAGTTGTACCCGGAAGGAGCGGCTGACCCCGGGCTGACCACGTTGCTCCGTGGGGAAGCGTCTTCGTTCGTCACCATGTATCGGGGCCTGTGAGTGATGGCATGAGCACCACCCCCCGAGACCGCCGCGGCCCCGAGTACCGCGAAGTCCAGCGTCCGGCGTTGGATCTTCTGCGCGATCACTTCGGGTACCTCGCGGCGACGGGGGAGGAGCTCGACGGCGAGCGCGCCAGCAAGGCCGAGGTCCTGCTTATCGGGCGACTGGAGAAGGCCGTCCGCGCGATCAACCCCGGCATCACGGGCGACGGCGTGCGGCAGGCCGTGGATGCCCTGCGGCTCCCTGGCGGAGCGGCGCTGGGCCTGATGGAGGCGAACGAAGCCGCGCACGCGTTGCTCAGCCGCTGGGCGATCGTCGAGGAGATGCAGGGGTCGGGCCGGAGCGCCAAGCCTGTCGGGCGCAGCGTGCGGTACATCGATTTCGATAACCCCGAGGCAAATGAGTTCCTGGTCGTTGAGGAGTACACCGTCAAGGGACCGCGCGAGGATCGCCGACTCGACCTGGTGCTGTTCATCAACGGTATCCCGATTGTCGCCGTCGAGTGCAAGCGCCCGGACGATCCGCACGGGCTGGAGCAGGGGATCGACGACCTCCTGACATACCAGGACCGGATCAAGGGCGTGCCGCGGCTGTTCCACACCGTGCAGGTGTGCATGGCTCTGCGAAAGGTGGCGGCGCTGTACGGCACGGTTCTCACCCCCAAGAACCGCTACGCCGAGTGGAAGAGCGTCTACCCCATGACGCTGGATCAGTTAAAGACCCGGCTCGGGCGCGTGCCGACGCCGCAGGACGTGACGCTGGCGGGGCTGTGCGCGAAGGCCAACCTGCTCGACATGGTGCGGACCTTCAGCGCGTTCGACAAGCAGGGCGGACGGGTGGTCAAGAAACTAGCGAGGTACCAGCAGTTCGAGGCCGTCAACGAGGCGATGGTCCGCATCATCGATCCGCAGAGCAAGGCCCCCCAGAATGATCGTGGCGGCGTGATCTGGCACACGCAGGGATCGGGTAAGAGTCTCACCATGCTGTGGCTCGCGCTCAAACTGCGCCGCTCCAAGGGGCTGGACAGCCCCACGATGCTGATCGTCACCGACCGCAAGGATCTCGATCGCCAGATCACCGAGACGTTCCAGAACTGCGGCTTTGAGAATCCCGTGCGGGCCGACCGCGTTGCTCATCTGCGGCGGTTGCTAGCGACGCCCGGCCAGACGGTAATGACGACCGTGCAGAAGTTCCGGGATGAGACCGACCTCGAGAAGGGCGGTCGGCACCCGGTGCTCTCGATGGCCGAGAACGTCTTCGTGCTGGTCGATGAAGCACACCGAACAGAGTATGGGTACTTCAACGCGAACCTGCGCAAGGGCCTGCCCAACGCGTGCTTCGTGGCATTCACGGGCACGCCGATCGCGCGGACGGTGAAGCACTTCGGCGGGTACATCCACAAGTACACCATGCCGCAGTCGGTTGCCGACGGCGCGACGGTGCCGATCCTGTATGAGAGCCGCCTAGCGGACCTGGCGGTCTGGGGCAACAGCCTGAACCCGATGTTCGAGGCGCAGTTCCCGCACTTGAACGAGGATCAGAAGCGGAAGATCAGGGATCAGGAGATCACCGCGCGGCGGATCGGCGAGGCCAGCGACCGGATCGAGAAGATCGCGTTCGACATCGTGCAGCACTACCGGGAGAACTTCGAGCTCGACGGGTTCAAGGCCCAAGTTGCGGTGTGCTCGCAACTCGCTGCCAAGCGCTACTACGACGAGTTCCGCAAGTACCCGGAGATCGCGGAACGGGTCGCGGTGCTCATCTCCGACCCTTCCGACAAGGGGTCAGATCTCCACGAGCTCACGGACCACTTCGCCGACGAGCAGGAGATCATCCGACAGTTCGTTCACGAGGACGCCGACACGCTGGCGATCATCGTCGTCGTCGACAAGTACCTGACTGGATTCGACGCGCCCGTCGAGCGGGTGCTGTATCTGGACCGACCTCTCAAAGAGCACAACCTGTTGCAGGCCATCGCGCGGGTCAACCGCCCCATGCCGGACAAGGACAAAACTTGGGGGCTCATCGTCGACTACTGGGGCGTTGCCAAGTTCCTGCCGGAGGCGCTGGCGGTGTTTGATGAGGACCTGTCGACGGAGCAGGTGCTCAGCAAGCGTGATGCCGACGCTGCATTCCAAGACTTGAAGTCCAGGCGGGCGGAGGTCTTTGAGTGCTTCCCGGAAGCGCTGCCCAAGAAGGACGTCGTGCCGTGGGTGCTGGCGTTGGAGCCCGAGGACGCCCGAACCACGTTCCTGCAGATGTACAGAGCGTTCTATAAGGCGCTCGAGAAAGTACTGCCTGATGAGCGGGCGCTCGCATTTCTCGGTGACTTCGCGTGGTTGCAGCGCGTCCGGCGCGAGGCGGCGACGATGTTCTCTACGGAAGACCTCGAGGTGGCCGATGCTAGCGAAAAAGTCCGCGTGCTCATCGACAAGCATGTGAAGGGTGTTGATGTTCGCGTCCTGCTTCAGCCCGTCCCGATACTGTCCGCCGATTTCAAAGAGGAGATCGAGAAGCTCTCGTCTCCGCGTGCCAAGGCCGCTCGAATGGAGCACGCGTTGGAGCGAGCGGTCACCGTGAAGCTCGCTGAGGACCCGGTGTTCTTCGAGTCTGTCCGTGATCGGCTTGAGCGGATCATTGCCGAACGACGCCAAGAGCGCATGGATGACGTGCAGGAATACCAGCTCCTGCTCAAGCTGCGAAGCGAGGTCACCGACCATGAGGCTCAGACGGCCGTCAGCAATCGAGTTTCCGAGCGGGCGAGCCCGTTCTTCCGAATCATCGACAAGGAACTCACGGGCATCTCGGGGCGGCCCGACGAGGAGCACCTGTCCGCACTTGCGGAGGCAGTCGTTTCGGAGCTCGACGCTCTCGCCGTGGTTGATTGGACGCACAAGGAGGACGTTCAGCGGGAAATGAGACGCCAGGTGAAGCGTGAGCTTCGCATGCGCGGAATTCCGGACGATCGACTTGACGCGATCGCCTCCGCGATCGTGGACCTGGCCAGAGTGAGGGTCGTCAAATGAGCGGCCGTGCGACGTCGATTCAGTACGGGAACACCTGCATCACCTATCAGGTGTGTCGCCGCAAGACACGTAAGACGCTCGAGATTAGTGTAGATCGCATCGGCAGGGTCGCCGTCACTGCTCCGCTCGGCATCACCAACGATCGCATCGAATCGTCAGTGCGATCAAGAGCTCCTTGGATAATGGCTCAGTGGCGGAGACAGGCAAGGTTGATGCCTCAACACTCGCGCCGGCAGTTCGTCAGTGGCGAGGCCGTGCTCTACCTCGGACGAACTTATCAATTACGCGTGGTTCGGGTCGATGCCAGACACGCCTCGATGACCGTCCAAGCGGGGACGATCGCCTTCAGAGTTTCCAAGCATCTCTCGGCCATTGAACGGCGTACCGCTTGCCAGCGGCTTCTCGTTCAGTGGCTTCGGGAGAGAGCTGAGTACCACGGAACGAGAGTCTGTGAACGGGTCTGCAACCGCATCGGCCTCGACGCTGCAGAAGTGGTGGTCCGCGAACTAGGTCGGCGGTGGGGAAGCTGCACGCCGGGCGGTCGGATTCTGTTGAACTGGAGGTCAGTCCTCGCCCCGATGCGGCTCTTTGAGTACATCTGCGCGCACGAGGTGTGCCATCTCGTCCATCCGGATCACTCCGCTGCGTTCCGCCGCACGCTCGACCGGGTGCTTCCGTGCTGGCGTGAACTGTCGTCACAATTGGAGACGAGCGGCTACCGCTACGAAGTCTGAATCCAAGTGTGGGTTCTGGTCACATGAGGGCGCCGATGCCCCTCATCCAATGAGGAGCTCTAGCGAGTTTTGGCTCACAAATGAGGCCTCTTTCCTGTCGCAATCGCCTTGCTTTGTGTGCGACCACTCGCCCTGATGGCCAGCGCGTCGGAGCCGCCGAGCCGTGCCCGCGTTGGGCGAAGCGA
>CAYZFW010000092.1:0-7864 GCA_964477615.1 uncultured Phycisphaeraceae bacterium
GGCTGAAGTGAAGTGGGCCGGCGTGGTCGGCCCCACGTGCGGCTGCTGTCTCGATCTGAAGTGGCAGGTGGCGTCGGAGGCTTGCCCCCAGGGGCATTGGGGCGCGGTTGCGGCGACGCTCACCGTTGGTGGGAAGGCGGTGCCCGCGGGCGGCTGAAGGGCCGTTCAACGGGCGTTCAACCCGGCTTCACCCGCCCGTTCGGCGGAGGCCCCCAGGCGGGGGGCGTTGGCACGCGGAAACCCGAGAGGGACCGCGTTTGTGCGTTGCGGCGAGGGATTATGCGGATTCGACTGTCCAAAATGCGGATTTGGGCTGGCCACTATGGCCGTCATCGGACGATGGGCCGGGTCAAAAGCACCCGAGGGCGGGCTCGAACCGCCGACCTGCGGTTTAGGAAACCGCCGCTCTATCCAACTGAGCTACCCGGGCACGCCCTCAGTGTACGTCGCCCCTCACCTGTCCCGCGCATCAAATCTCCGGGACACCCCACCGCACCCCCGAGCGCCCCGACCACCCCGGCGAACAACCCTCGCCGAACCATGGTTTTGAGGCTCCAGACCGCCACAAACCGAGGAGGATTCGGCGTGTGTTCGGTCCCCCTGTCCGCCGCGAGGCCCCGTGCCCCCCGGCACCCCGATCTTCCCCCGCCCGACCTCATCGCGCGGGCGAGCGCACCGCACCAGAACCCAGGGCCGTCGCCCGCGAAGGAAAGCACCCCCCCATGAGCCGCGAAACCTCGAACCTCTTCACCCGCCGCGCCGTCGCCTCGGCCCTCTCGCTGGTCATCGCCTCGGGCATGGCCTTCGCGCAGCAGTCGGCGCCCCCCGCGCAGACGCCCCCCGCCGACGCCCCCGACACCGGCCGCCCGGTTGATCCTTCCCGCGCGAAGGAGCTGACCAAGGAAACCCTCCGCACCGACCTGCCCGCGAAGGCCGACCCCAACGCCAAGCCCGCCGGCGCGCCCTTCCAGGCCCCGCCGCTCCCCGGCACCATCGCCGCCCCCGCGCCCGGCCAGGTCCTGCCGCAGGGCAAGGGCATCCTCACCTTTGCCGAGTCCACCCACGACTTCGGCAAGGTCTACGACACCACCCCCCGCAAGTGGTCCGCCAAGTTCAAGAACACCGGCACCGAGAAGCTCGTCATCTCCCAGGTCCGCCCCGGCTGCGGCTGCACCGCCACCAGCCTCACCAAGTTCGACTACGAGCCCGGCGAGGAGGGCGTCATCGAACTCACCTGGAACCCCACCGGTATGGGCGAGGTGACCAAGCCCGTCACCATCACCTCCAACGACATGAACGAGCCGAACAAGGTGATCAACATCAAGGCCACCATGGTCCCGCTCGTCAAGATGGACCCCATGTTCCTCCAGGGCGGCACCATCCAGGCCGGCAACGAACGCCCCATGCGCCTCGTCCTCATGAGCCGCGACAAGGACTTCTCCATCAAGGCGATCGAGTTCGACAACAACCAGACCATGGCCTGGAAGGAAGTCCCCGATGAGTCGAAGCTGACCGACGAGTCGTACCCCGGGCGCAAGGCCATCGAGTTCCTGGTCCCCAAGGACGCCCCGGTCGGATCGTTCATGCGCTCCGCCAACATCATCGTCCTCGCCAAGACCGAGGGCGCCACCGAGCCCACCGAGAGCCGCTACAACATCCGCGCCTTCGCCAACATCGTCGGCGACCTCATGGCCACCCCGGCGTACATCACCGTCGCCGGCGCCAAGCCGCAGACCGCCTTCGAGTCCTCCGTCACCATCACCTCGCGCTCCGGCAAGCCCTTCGAGATCAAGTCCGCCGAGGTCATCGACGTCGCCCCCGCCTCCGTCGGCGGCCTCACCGCCAAGGCCGAGGCTCTCCCCGAGAACAAGGGCTGGAAGATCACCCTCAGCGGCAACCCCGGCGCTTATGTCGGTGCCTTCCGCGGCTCGGTCCGACTCCTCACCAGCCTCGAAGCCGAAGGCCCCACCGTCGTCCCCTTCAGCGGCATGTCGATGCAGGCCGTCCCCACCGCTCCCAGCAGCATCACCGCCCCGGTCACGAGCAACCCCGCGCCCATGCCTTCTCAGGCCCCGGCCCCCGCGACCACCCCCGCCGGCACCCCCGCTCCCAAGTAATCACATCCCCAGCGCGGTTTCACACGCCCGCTGATCTCAAGCATCCCACACCCACGAACGCCGCCCGGTCACACCCGGGCGGCGTTTTTCATTCCCATCATCCGCTGGTGTTCCCACGCGCCCGTGTCGTCACCCCGTACTCGCCCCACCGCGCCGCATCAATCTCCCGCCCCACATCCAGATTGATCCCCGGGAACTCTCCCAGCAGCCCCGCGCCGTTCATCACCCGCGCCGGCAGCGCCAGCCCCGCGTCGCGCAGCGCCCGCGCCATCGCCGCGTTCGAGTTCCTCCCCACCAGTTCGTACGGCACCGAGTACACCACGTCACGCCGCAGCATCTTCACCTGCGCCACACTGAGGAAGTACTCCGCCTCGATGCGGTCGTCCGGCGTCGAGAAGATCGGCTGCAGGATCACCCCCGGCGTCATGCGCGACACCCGCCCCGAACGTCGCGGGTCCGCGGGTGCGCGGTAGTCCGTCCGCTGCGCCGTCGAGCCAAACTCCACCCGCTCCAGCACACGCTTTGAGTCGCGTCCGTCGAAGATCTCCAGGTACAGGTGGCGCCCACGCCCCGCGACCACCCAGCTCCGCAGCTCGGCGCGGTGCGTCGCCCCAGGCTCGGCCCGCTTGCACCCGCCCATCCACAGCGCCGCCGCCCCCGCCAGCGCCACCGCGAACACAACCACCGCCATCCACCTCAGGGCGGCAACACCCACACGACGATCTGACACACCAGCGGCAATCACAACGGGCGGAGGGTACCCCGCGCACCAAGACGATCCGCGGCGATGTGGTCGCGCCCGTCTTGACGCCGACAACTCTTGTGGCATAATGAAGTAAACCGTTTTACTAAAACGATTCACCCAGACGAGGCGACCATGACCTTCCCCGCCACCTCCCTCCTCCTCGCTTCAGAAGCGACCCCCGCCGCCGCGCCCGCCATCAACGCCGGCGACACCGCCTGGGTCCTCACCGCCACCACCCTCGTCCTCATGATGACCCTGCCAGGGCTCTTCCTCTTCTACGGCGGGCTGGTCCGCTCCAAAAACGTCCTCAGCACCATCATGCACTCGGTCATCTGCTCCGCCGTCGTCGGCGTGCTGTGGGTGCTGTGCGGCTACTCCATCTCCTTCGGCGACGCGTCCAACCCGTGGTGGGGCGGCCTTGCCAACGCCGGACTCGACGGGCTTCTCGGCACCACACACCCACTTGCGCCCACCATCCCCGCGATTCTCTTCGTGGCCTTCCAGGGCACTTTCGCCGTCATCACACCCGCGCTCATCTCCGGCGCCGTGGCGGAGCGCGTCCGCTTCGCCGGCTTCACGCTCTTCATCGCGCTGTGGTCGCTGCTCATCTACGCGCCGCTGTGCCACTGGGTGTGGGGCGGCGGGTGGATCGGCGCCAAGGTCGGCGCGCTCGACTTCGCCGGGGGCACCGTCGTCCACATCGCCTCGGGCGTCGCCGCGCTCGTGTGCGCGGTCTTCCTGGGCAAGCGCTCAGGCTACACCGGCGTCCCGACCGCGCCGCACAGTCTGCCGCTCACAGCAACAGGCGCTGGCCTGCTGTGGGTGGGCTGGTTCGGATTCAACGCCGGCAGCGCGCTGGGCTCGGGCGAACTCGCCGCGGTCGCGCTCATCAACACCAACACCGCGGCGGCCGGCGCGGCGTTGTCGTGGCTCGCCGTCGAACGCGTCTTCGCCCGCAAGGTGTCGCTGCTTGGCGCGCTCTCCGGCGCGGTCGCGGGGCTCGTCGTCATCACGCCCGCCGCGGGCTTCGTCACGCCGCTCTCGGCGCTCTCGATGGGCCTCATCGGCGGGGCCGCGTGCTGCGCCGCCGTGGCGCTCAAGCCCCGACTGGGCTACGACGACACCCTCGACGTCGTTGGCGTCCACCTCGTCGGCGGCGTCACCGGCTCGCTCCTCACCGGCCTCTTCGCCGACAAGGCCGTGAACGCCGCCATCCCCGCCCTCTCCCTCGGCACCAGCGGCGGCGTGCTCGCCACCGGCGAGTGGACCCTCATGACCAATCAGGCCCTCGCCGTCGGCGCCACGCTCGGCTTCTGCGCCGTCGGCACCCTCGTGCTGCTCGTCCTCGTGAACCGCATCACCCCGCTCCGCGCCTCGGCCGAGGAGGAGTCCGCCGGCCTGGACCTCTCACAGCACGACGAATCCGCGTACGCGCCTGCAGGGCACGCCGTGCAGGTTCCGGCGCACCCGCAAACCGCTGACGAACGCCGTCTCGGTCTCGCCGCGAGCGCCTGATTGCCGCGACCGCAGGCTCATCGGCGGGTGTGCCTTGCATAGACGGTGACGCCGACGATACTGGACGCGTTCGCCCCCGCCGGCGAGCGCACCATGTCCAGCCCACTCCTCAGCGACGAGTTCCTTGCCCCCGAGCGCTCCACCTCGCTCGCAACACGCTCGCTCCTCTTCGCTTGCCTGGGCTTCGTTTTCTTCGCCTTCGGCATCGCCGCAGTTGTGACCGGCACCATCGCATTCCGGAAGGCTGGGCGCGAGCCGAGTCTCTTCGGCGGTCGGAAGCGCGCCGTCGCCGCCATCACCATCGGCTGCATCAGCACACTCTCGTGCTCGCCTCTCAGCTGCGGCGTGATGCTGCCAGCACTCACCCGTGCCCGGCAGCACGCGCAGCACATTCTCAGCGGGAACCAGATGAAGGAGATCGTCGCCGCGCTGAACAAGCACGCCGAAGCACACGGCGCGTATCCCGCAGAGGCCACCAATCTCGAATCGCTGCTGAAGCCCGTCCCGCCAGCAATCGATCTCCGGTTCCTCTCCGCCTTCGGCGGTACTCGACCCGATCAGAGCTCGTATCTCTACATCGCCCCGGCCAGTCGCCCGGCCCGCGCGGATGCTCCGCGAATCCTCCTCATCGAGAACCCCGTGCTCAGCCGCCGCACCATCAACGTCGTTGACACCACCGGCACGGTTCGACTTCTGACGCACGAAGAAGCGAAGAGCCTCCTGGCGGACACCCCGACGCTCTGGACCACCAAGGGTGAGCGTACTGAAACCGCCGACCTCTTCGGCCGCGCGGCCCAGTAGGAAAGTCGGAATCCGATCACACACGCCGTCACGGGCAGTTCGCCCCGAACGTCCCCAGCATGAACGTCAGGTCCACCACGTTCACGCTGCCGTCGTGGTTGAAGTCCGCGCCATCGCCCGTTGGCGACGCCGATCCGAAAGCACCCAGCAGCAGCACGAGGTCCGCCGTGTTCACCTCACCCTCGCACGTGAGGTCCGTCACGCAGTGCGAGAGCGCCGCGGGCACGCTCGCGGAAGCGGCGCAAATGTGCGAGACCTCCGCCCGCACCTCGTGAACAACCTCGATCCGCCCCTGCAGGTTCGCGGCCCGGGCCAGGCTCAGGTTGGTCGTCGTCGCGCCCGACGCGGTGAAGCGCACGACGTTTCCGCTGTCGCGGTTGTTGCCGTTGACGATGTTCCGCCACGGCGCACCCACTGCGTTCTCGCGCCACTGCCAGCGGTAGTTCAGCGTCACGTTCGGCGGTGGCACCGCGGCCACCGCGAACGACGCCGTCCCCGCCGCGCACGTTCTCGTGCTGTCCGGCTGATCCGTGATTGTCGGCGCCGCCGGCGCGGGCAGATACCTCGACAGGTACGGCACCGGCAGACCCGCAACCGTGTTGAAGTTCCCACCCACCGTCAGCCCGCCCACCGGGTACTCCACCATCGACCACACCACGTTGTCGGGGATCGTGGTGACGAACACCCAGTCGGTGCCGGTCCAACGCGCCAGGTTCTTCGTCTGGCTCCCGCCCGCGAGCAGCGTGCCGTTGCTGAGCACGATGAGCTCGTACACCCAGCCGCCGGGCAGCCCCCCGCCCATCGCGGACCACGCCTTCCCGTTCCACCGCGCCACACGGTTCACCGTCACGCCGTTGATCGTGTTGAAATCTCCCGTGGCAACGATGTCCCCGTTGGGCATGACGGCGAGCGCCCCGACGCCCCCGGGCAACCCCTCGCCCAGGCCCACCCACGAATTCCCGTTCCACCGCGCGATATTGCTCATGGGCTCGCCGCCGACGGTGCTGAACGTCCCGCCCGCGATGAAGTCGCCGTCGGGCAGTTTCACCAGAGCCGACACTTTGCCCGCCGCCTGCGTGCCCACGCCGGTGCCGATGGCCGACCACGAGCTCCCATTCCACCGCGCGATGTTGCTGGTGTTCGCCAGCCCGCCCACCGCACTGAACGCTCCACCAACGATCAGCGTCCCATCGTTGGCTGCCATCAGCGCGTTCACCTCGGCGTCCCGATCGAACGCGATCGAACCAACAGACGACCACGACGACCCGTTCCACCGCTGCAAGTACGCGAAGTACCGGGTCCCGCCGAACACCGTCCCGCCCGCGTACAGGTGCCCGTTCCCCGGCGTCACCGCCAGCGCCGTGGCGATCTCGGTCAGCCCGCTCCCCATCGGCAGCCACTGCGCGCCGTTCCACCGCGCGATCTGGCTCACCGGGAACCCCGCCGCCGAACTGAACAGCCCCGCGGCCACAAGGTCCCCATTGGGCATCACCACCAGCGACGTCACCCCGGCGTTCACCCCGCCGCCGATCGTGCTCCCCGGCAGCCATCCCTCGGCACACTGCCCCATCGCCCCGCGCGCCAGAACACACGACACCGCCGCCGCGATCACCATCGTCCCCGTGCGCATCTTGTTCATCGCCGCCCCTTTGTGTTGGCCCACGATCATTCCGGATCATCCGAACCGTTCAACAACAACATCAGAAGACGGCCCACAACCCACCCTGTCAAGAGACAAAACCGAAGAACACCAATCTCAGTTGGCACGCGATGAACTCTTCACAATGCCACCAGGACACGTCAACCCCGCGCCGCGGCACCGGAAAGCGGGGCGCGTCCCCTCGTCAGCGCCCGCCCCCACCGCCCATCCGCCCCTGCACCGGGAACCGGAACACCGGGCGAACCCAGTTCAGCCCCATCGCCACCGGCACGGCGAAGACGCCCGTGTACAGCGCCGTCGCGGCCCGCACACCCAGTTCCGCCGACGCCGAGCCGAGCATCACCGGGTCGTACGCCGCGCGGGCCTTCAGCATCGCCAGCGAGATCACCGCCGCCACCAGCGCCGCCGCAGCGCTGAGGAACGCGATCGCCAGCGCATGCTTGCGGTACATCCACGCGCGGAGGATGTACGCGGTGTACCCGCCGACGAGATACCCGATGGCGTTGGGCCCCAGCACCGTGGCGGTGTCTCCCGTGGTCATCGGCACATTGGTCAGCAGATCAACCGCCAGCCCCAGCAGCAGCCCAAACCACATCACATGGTGCCGCCGCGCCCACGCCCCGACAAACGCCAGCAGGATGATCGCAAAGCGCGGCGCGATGTCACGCTCGCCCAGTTGGAACGCGTCGCGCAAACCAACATCCATCCCCAGCGCGATCCACGCCGCCACCACAAGCACAATGATGTTCAAGGCCCACCCCCCGGCCCACCCCCCGGCCCACCCCCCTGACTACCCCCCGGACCTGACCCGGAAAACTGAATGATCACACTCGGCACCCGCGTGATATCCATCTCAGGCCGCACCACCACGCGCCGGTACAGCGGGTTGTCCGCCTCTTCCACGCGCACCACACGCCCCAGCACCAGCATCCGCGCCGCGTCGGGCCACGTCTCGTCCGCCAGCCGCACGATCATCCCCGCCGAGATCGCTTGCGCCGACGTCACCCCAACATTGTCGGCCACAAG
>CAYZFW010000093.1:0-7822 GCA_964477615.1 uncultured Phycisphaeraceae bacterium
CTTCCGCTTTTCCGTCCCCCGCCCCCCCGCTGCCAATCGAAAACGAAAACCGTGACGGCTCGATCCCCAGCGCCCGCGCCCCGCGTGTGGTGATCATGCCCAGCAGGACGCCCGCATCGACACCGTCACGCTCAAACAGCAGCCGCGCATCGTCCAACGGCGAAATGCGGTCCGCTTGCGACGCCGGCAGATTGATGATCGAGTCGGTGCCCAGGCACACATTGACCCCCGCTTCGAGCATCTCGCGGTAGCGGTGCGGCCCGGTCGTCGATGGGTGATGGAAGTACGCGTGCGCCCGCGGGCAATACGCCACACTCACCAGCGCGTCCCGCAACCGCGCGATCAGACGCTCCGGGCAGTCGTTCACATGGGCCGCAAGAATCCCACGCAGCCCTGTGTCGAGCGTGTGTTCGATGGGGTGTTGGCCGTGGCCGACGTCGCGGGCCGCGGCATCGTCCCACAGGCCGATGCGCGTAAGCAGGTCGCGGAAGGGGCCGTCCCCACGCTGAATAAACCGCCGCTCGTCGAGCGTCTCGGCGAGGTGGGTGCAGACGCGCCGACCCAGCATCGCCGCGTGCCGGTACGCCGACGGCGCAACCGAATACGGCGCGTGCGGCTGAAGATCGCACCCCGCAATCGCCAGCGCCCCGAGATCATCAGCGGCACGATTGCGCGTCGGCCCGAAGCCTAGAACCTCCGCAAAGCCGACCGCCCCCGGCCCGAAGGCCTCACGCAGTTCCCGCGACAGCGTCACCCGCGCGTCCTCATTCCAAATTCCTCCCGCCCCACTTCCCGCCCGCCCCGGCACGGCCGCCACAATATCCCCCACCGCGACCACGCCCCCAGCCAGGCTCCGCCGGATGCCCTCTCGAACCGATTCGCGGGCGGCGTCCAAAGAGGTCGCCCGGTTCGGGCGCACGAGCGACATTGCCCAGCCGACAAAGCCACCCGAAGGCTCGTACGGACGTGGGCCGACGTGCGTCAGATCAAGGTGGCTGTGGGCGTTGACCAGGGCGGGAATCAGCACGGACTCCGGGAACGCCCGGCGCCGCTCGGGCGACACTTCCGCCGCGCGGGGATGCCGGTTGATCTCGCCGGGATCGCCGACCGCCAGAACGGTGCAGGCCCACGGCGTGTTGGGCGTGCCGCCGGGCCGGGCGGACCGAACCAACACGCTCGCCGGGGCCACGGCAAACCCCTCGCCGTCGGCGGCGCCCGCGGCGTCGATTCTCCAGATCGTGTCATTCATGGTTCGTGCGTCGGACGGTCGATCCTAGTGGGCCCGCCGAGGCGGTTTTTCGTGCGCCCGGCGGGCCCCGCCAGCCCGGGCAACACCAAGCCCACCGGCTTTGTTCCCCCCCGCTTTCCCGCTTCCTCCCGCTTCACTGGGCAGATTATCGGGACTATCGTTGGCTCACGCCGGGCCCCCGTTTCGACGCCCGCCCGGCCCGCCTTCAAGAGATTCCCCGGACTTTTCATCCACCACCGTCTCGAAGCCAGGATGCCGACCATGACCACCAAGACTCTCCGCGTTGCTTCCCTCATCGCCCTGTGCGGCATGCCGCTGATCGGTTGCGTGTCGGTCGATGAGTACGACAAGACCGCCGAGGCGTACCGCACCGCGCAGATGCGGAACGATCAGTTGGTGCAGGAGGCACAGCAGCGCGAGGCGGAACTCGCCGCGAAGAACGCACGCCTCGCCACCGTTGAGAAGGCCAACGCCGACCTGATGAGCCTGTCGGACGAGATGAAGCGCCAGCTCGAGCAGTACCGCATGGACCTCGACAAGTTCGGCGAGCGCATCAACGGCATGAACCTCGCCACGCTCGACCCCGCCACCAACGCCGAGCTCGAGGCCCTCGCTTCCCAGTACCCCGACCTCATGACCTACGACGGCAGCCGCGGCATGATCCGTCTCGCCGCCGACCTCACTTTCGACTCCGGCTCCGACGTCGTGAAGGAGCCCGCGCGTCAGGCCCTCGGCCGTCTCGCCGGCGTGCTGAACGACAGCAACGCGGGCAAGTACGACATCCGCATCGTCGGCCACACCGACCGCCAGCCCATCAACAACCCCGCCACCCGCGCCAAGTTCGGCACCAACCGCGTGCTCTCGTGCTTCCGCGCCATCTCGGTGGAGAAGGCCCTCGCCGGCTACGGCGTGGCGACCAACCGCATCGAGTGCTCGGGCTGGGGTGAGTTCCAGCCCGCCGTCGAGGACGCCGCGCTGAACGTGCGGGCGAACCGACGCGTTGAGATCTTCCTCGTCCCGCCCGTGGGCGCGAAGGCCATGGCCGCCCCCGCCGCCGCCGAGCGTGCCGCCCCGACCATGACCATGCAGCCCGCGGCGGCACCGGCCCCCCGCCCCGCCGCCCCGAAGAAGGAAGAGATGCCGTTCAAGTAAACAGGCATCGAGGCAGGAGGCATCGAGGCACCAAGCAGGAAAGCCACATGACCCAGGATTCTCCGAGAACACGGCACACCGCCGGGCTGATCGGGGCCTGGGTCGGTTCTTTTTTGGTCGTCGTCATTGTCGTGATCGCGATGCGGTTTGAGGGGCGCGTGTGGCGCTGCGCGTGCGAGTCGCCCTTTACGCTGTGGAAAGGCGACGTGTGGTCCAGCCACTGCTCGCAGCACCCGCTCGATCCGTACTCGTTCACCCACTTCTCCCACGGGCTGATCTTCTGCGTGGCCTTGGGATGGGCGGCGAAGATGCTGGGGCGATGGAGTCCGGGTGCCACGGCTTGGCGTCCGCGACAAGCCGTGTCCGGTGCGACTTCGGCAGCACACGGTTTGTCGAAGACGCCAAGCCGTGGCACGGGAGAAGTAGGCGGTGCGTTCATCTTCCCCGTCCACTGGCAGTTCTTCACCGCCGTGGTGCTCGCCTCGGCGTGGGAAGTGGCGGAGAACTCGCCGTGGGTCATCGAGCGGTACCGATCCGTCACCATGTCGCTCGACTATCTGGGCGACAGCGTGGTGAACGCCGTGGCCGATGTGGTGTGCTGCGCCGTGGGGTTCTGGGCCTCGCGGAAGATGGGCGTGCGGCTGACGCTGGCGCTGCTCGTGGCGATCGAGATCGGCCTCCTGCTGACCACACGCGACAATCTCACGCTGAACGTCATCATGCTGATCTCCCCGGTGGAGAGCATCAAGGCGTGGCAGATGGGGGCGCAGTAAGCGAAACAGGGCGAGCCTTGTGGCCCGCCCTGCTGGGGGTTCTCTCGTTGTGATTCACACCGCGATCAGCGGCCGGCGAACTCGGGCTGACCGGACCGCGGGGCCTCGGCCGGTGCAGGAGCGGCCGGGGCTTCCGGGGCTTCCGGGGCTTCCGGGGCTTCCGGGGCGTCGGCGGGCTCTTCCATCTCCGGCTCGTCGTTCATCTCCTCGGCGTCGTCGTGGTCTTCGTGCTGCGAATGCTCCCAGTGGGCGCGGGTGCGGCCTTCCTCGATGCCGGCCTCGTGGCCCGCACCGCCGCCGATGATCGCGCCGAAAATGATGGAACCAATGTCCCCCGTGCCGAGCGCGCCCGCGGCGTTCACGAGCAGCGAGGCGTCGCCTCGCGAGGTCATGACGAGATCGTCACCCACCCAGCGGGTGGAGACGACCATCGGCTTCGCGCCGGCGCGGAGCTCCGCGAGGGTGGGCACCACCTGGGCCACGCTGCGGGTGCCGCCCGAGGCTTCGGGTGAGCGCGCGAAGTTCGTCAGGGCGCTGCCGAACATCTGCAGCAGCGGGTAGCCGTCGCGCATCGTCTCGGCGGAGTTGATGAACGTGATGCTCACCGCGCCGGCGGCGATCTCCTTCGACGCCGAGGCGAACGCCTCGTTCGCCGCGAGGCCGCGCGCCGACGACGTCACGTGCGCCGCCGCCGCGGTGGCCGACTGCGGGCTCAGACCCACCACCAGCCACTTGCCCGCCATGGCGAACGTCGGCTCGATGGGCAGCGGCAGGCCGGGCGCTCGCAGCGACGTGAACCGCACACCGCTCAGACCCGCGGCGTTCGCGGGCGCGGCCCACGACTCAATGCGGACGGTGCCGGGATGGGGGCCTTCTTTGGCCATCTCCTCGGCGATCTTGCGGTTGGCGGCAGCGGCGATCTTGTCGAGCGTGGCCGACATCTTCGCCGGATCCTTGATCTCGAAGAACCCGACGCCGGAGAACAGCGAGTTGCCGCCCGTGGTGTCGGACATCGAGACCGCGGCGACGGTGCCGAGGGAGGCGATGAGGTCGTTCTCGAAGTCGATGCCGAGTTCGCGGTTGATCTCGTTGATGACCTCGTCGAAGCCCGTGTTCCCCGCGAGCGGTGCCTTCAGGCGCGCCCACGTGCCCGCGGGGTCGACGCGGCTGATGGAAGCGAAGGTCGAATCGGCGGGGATGATCGCGAGGTCGGCCTCGGTCAGCGCCGTGGTGACGAGCCCGAGTTTGCTTGCGTACTTGCTGGCTCGCTTCACAGTCGCCGTCGAGACCATGCCGCTGGCGTCCTGGCCCCAGACGGCCTCGACGCTCATGGCTTGGTCGCCCAGCACGCCGTGATCGCGCAGGCCCTGCATGACGTCTTCGCCGTTGGGCAGCCACGCGGACGCCATGCCGCCGAACATCTCGATGACGGGCGTGGCGGCGGGGAAGTCGATCACGGCGCGGGCGATGGGAGTCGTGCCTGCGGCGGTCGCGGGGAAGGCGTTCCAGATCGCGCCGTCCGGATCGGGCACGTTGCCGAACATCACTTCAAAGCGCCAGCCGTCGGCGGCCTGGCGCGGGCCGTAGAGCAGCGTGCCGGGGGGGAAGGCGATCGCGTTCATGCCCGCGAAGCGCTGGCTGGGACGGACGCGGTCGTCCATGCCGCCCGCGGCCATCTTCCGCGCATTCTCGACGCGGGTCATCATCAGCTTCGCAGCGTCCTCATTGGGCGCCTTGCTGCTGAGGATGAAGCCGAGCTTGGGCATCCGCGAACGGTCGTCGAATCCCTGCTGAATCACCGCGAGCCGCGCGGGCTCGGTCATCACGCCGCTGATGAGTTCAACGATTCCCTCGGGGATCTCGTCCTTGCTCGGGCCCAGGCCGGGGGTGTTCATGATCTCGGTGATGCGCACCGGGATGAGTTTCAGCGCCGCCAGCAGCGCCTGGTCCTTGGGCGACTTCAGGAAGTCCTCGCACCGCCCGTGCTCAAGCGCGAGCAGCGTGCGCACCGGCTCGGGCGCGGCGGCGGGCTTGGCCTCACCCTGCGCCAGCGCGAGCGACGACGATCCGGACAACACGGCGAGAACCACGGCGGGCTTGATCAACGAGGGACGCATGCGTGTGCTCCAAAGGTGGCCGCACTCCTTGCGGCAGATGGGAGTTGGAACGGTACCTTCGGCTTGTTCGGGACGCGGGCGGCGGAGTTTCGCTCGGCCGCCCTCGAACCGGCAGAATCGGCTCGGGGTCACCAACTGGCGGGTACATTGTCTCGGCGTGACCCAACCGGCTCCCGAACGAATCCTGATCATCCGGCCCAGCGCCTTGGGCGACGTGTGCCGCAGCGTGCCGGTGCTGACGACCCTGCGGGCGGCGTACCCCAAGGCCCGGATCGACTGGCTGGTGCAGGACTCGTTCGCCGACGCCGTGGCTTCGCACCCGATGCTCAGCGGCGTGGTGAAGTTCCCGCGAAGTGCGGTGGGGCTGCGGAAGCTGCTGGGTGGTGCTGGGCGTGCGGCGCTGCATGAGTTCATCGGTGCGCTCCGGGGGCCGCGGTACGACCTGGTGATCGACGCTCAGGGGCTGGGACGCAGCGGGCTGTTCGCATGGTGGACCCGCGCGCCGCGGCGAGTGGGCTACGCGAACGCGCGGGAACTTGGCTGGCTGGGCGTGAATCGGCGGCACCATGTTGATGCGGGGCGGCATGCTGTTGATCGGATGCTGGAACTGCTGGCACTCGAAGGCTTCGAGCCGGTGCGCGACATGCGGTTGTACGTGTCCGCCGAGGATCAGTCGAGTATTGACCCGCTGCTGCGCGGCACGCGGTACGCGGTGATTGCGCCGACGAGCCGGTGGGAGGGGAAACGCTGGGCTGGGGATCGGTTTGCGGAAGTGACGAGGCGGTTGCTGGAGAGCGGGCGGATTGACTATGCGGTGGTGGTGGCGAGCGGCGGCGAGCTAGATCAGTGCGGGCCCGTGCTGGCACTGCAGCGCTCGCAGCCGAGGCTGCTGAACCAGGTGGGTCGGACGACGGTGGGTGAGTTGATGGCGCTGATTGCGCAGTCGAGTCTTGTGCTGGCGAATGATTCTGCGGCGCTGCACATGGCGGTGGGGTTTGACCGGCCGATGGTGGGGCTCTTCGGGCCGACGCGGGTGGACCTGGTGGGGCCGTACCGGCGTGAGAAGGACGTGATTCAGGCTGAGGTGCCGGGGCGCGGGGTGTCGCACAAGGACTCTGCGGCGGGGAAAGAGATGATGGACCGGATCGGCGTGGAAGAAGTGCTGCGTAGGTGTTTGGAGAGGCTGCCTACGGGCCCGGTGCATTCGAGAGATTGACCGGCGCGGGCGGAACGCTTCGGTGGGCCGGCGGTGCTCGCACGAATGGGATGTGGTCGGGTCACCACTCGATCGCCACCAGCACGATGAGGAGTGTGATCACGCACACGAGCGGGCTCATGCCCACGATCGATGCGGGCCAGGGCTTGTGGCGCAGCATCAGCCACACTGTGATGGCGAGTGAGAGTACTTGGACGGCGACGATGCCCCACATCATCCACTTGCCCTGCGTGAGTTGGGCGGGTTTGGCGTTGGCCAGCCCGGCCATCAGCAGGACGAGCATGCACAGCGAGCCGAGGACGCTCGTGACGGAGGCCAGGATGGCGGCGATGTAGGGGATCATGGCGCTCTTAGTGCGCCGAATGGCGGGGGCGGGGCCAGCGATGTGTTCTTTGTGTGATTCGCCCGTGGTAGAGTCCGGCATCCGCACCCTGCCCGGTCACGGGCCTTTCCGAAGGAGCCGACAATCGTGAAACTCCGCCTCTTTGCTGCTGTGCTGCTGGTGAGTGTGTTGGCCTTGGCGTTCCGCGCTGGGGCGCGGGAGCCCGCTGCGGCGCCTTCTTCGGCTCAGACGATCGCGGTGTGCGATCTGAACCAGCTGCTGGAAGACCTGATGAAGAACGACCGGTACGACGCGGAGATCAGTAAGCGGCACCGCGAGATCTCGACCGAGTCCAAGGCGCTGTACGACGAGGCGATGAAGAAGTACGAGGAGTCCGAGCGGGCGGGTGAGAACGGGCCGGAGGCGGAGAAGGCTCAGGAAGAGGCGAGTAAGGCGTACGAGAAGTACAACCAGCGGCGGAAGGAGTTGGGCAAGGCGTACGAGAAGTTCTGGATGGAGCGGTACGCCGCGGCGTACTCGGAGGTGAAGGCGGCGGCGGTGCGCGTGGCGACGGACCACGGTTACACGCACCTGCTGACGAGCGACACGAGCGACGAGAGTCTGCCGCAGAGTGACCCGCGCACGCAATATGACGCGCGGCACACGCGGCGGGTGCTGATGTTCCCCGAAGGGACCGACATCACGCAGGACATCCGCGAAGTGCTGCGCGTCACGAAGGCGCCGAAAGACGATCCGAAGGACGACGAGGGGGACGATCAGTAGGCGTTGTGGGTATCGAACGGTGAGAGAGCGAGTTTGTATCTCGTGATGGAACGTCGGACTGGCGTTGGCCCTGAGCATCGTTGGAACGATGCTCAGGCGTCGGGGGCGGGGTCTGCGATCGGGGTTGTGTGCTGGGCGGATGGGGCGTGGGCTCTGGGGTGGGCTTGTTTCGTGCGGGGAGGCGTGTGTGATTTCCAGCGAGCAGCTTGC
>CAYZFW010000094.1:0-7821 GCA_964477615.1 uncultured Phycisphaeraceae bacterium
GTGCGACCAACTCATCGCCGAACTTGATGAGTATCTGCGCACCGAGCACCCGGCGATCTCGATCGATCAGGACCAGGAGATCCCCCGCTGGGTGATCGACCGCCTGTTCAAGATGGGCGTGATGGGCATGACCATCCCCAAGGAGTACGGCGGGCTGGGCATGGGTGTGACCTCGTACGTCCGCGTGCTCGAGAAGATCGGGCAGTACTGCGGCTCGACGGCGGTGCTGGTTTCGGCTCACCAGTCCATCGGCTGCAAGGCTGTGATGCTGTTCGGGAACACCGAGCAGAAGGCCAAGTGGCTGCCGCGGCTGTGTTCGGACTGGGTGAGCGCGTTCTGTCTCAGCGAGCCGAACGTGGGCTGCGACGCCGGCGGCCAGGAAACCCGCTGCGAGAAGACCGAGGACGGCGAGTATTACATCCTCAACGGCGAGAAGAAGTGGGCGACCTCCGGGGCCATCTCGGGCCTCTTCACCGTCATGGCCAAGCAGAAGATCAAGGCCAAGGACGGCAAGGAAGTGGAGCGCGTCACCGCCCTGGTGTGCCACCCCGAGATGGAGGGCGTGGACATCTATCAGAAGAACCGCAGCAAGTGCGGCATCCGCGGCACCTGGCAGGCCCGAATCCGCTTCCACAACGTCCGCGTGCCCAAGAGCAACCTGCTGCACGAAGAGGGCAAGGGCCTGAATGTCGCGCTGACGTGCCTGAACTACGGGCGCTGCACGCTCAGCGCCGGGATGCTCGGCGGGGCGACCCGCGCGATGAATCAGGCCATCAAGTGGGGCCGCACGCGGTACCAGTTCCAGCGCCCGCTCGCCGACTTTGACCTGACGCAGCAGAAGATCGCCCGCATGAGCGCGTACACCTACGCGATGGACGCGATGCTCTACATGACCACCGGCTTCCTCGACCGGCACGATTCGGATATCCGCATCGAGACCGCGATCTGCAAGACCTTCTGCTCCGAGTTCGGCTGGCGGGCGGTCAACGACGCGATCCAGATCATGGGCGGCGAGTCGTACATGACCGAGAACGAGGTGGAGCGGATCTTCCGCGATTCGCGGATCAACATCATCGTCGAGGGCGCGAACGAAGTCATGCAGTCGTTCATCTTCGCCTACGGCGGCAAGGCGCTCGCCGAGCAGATGATCGGCATCAAGAACATCTGCGGCCCCGACAAGGAGAAGGGCCTGATCGGCAACGCGGTCATGGGCCTCAAGGGCGTGCTCAAGCCCGGCGTGTTCGGCAAGGCCGTGCCGTTGGCGTTGGAGCTGTTCCTGGGCGTGAAGAAGGCCCCGCCGCGGATCACCAAGCTGCACCCGAGCCTCGACGCGTGGGCGCGGAAGCTCGAGCTGCTCGTCCAGGAGCACGCCCACCAGTTCAAGCTGGCGAGCAAGGAGCACGAGGAGAAGATCCTCGACCGCCAGACGATCCAGGCCCGCATCGCCGACGTGGCGATGTACCTGCACGCCATGACCTGCACGCTGAGCAAACTGGACCAGCAGATCCGAGCGGGTGAGGAGGGCGTGGAGTTCGAGCGCGACCGTTCGAGCGCCCTGCACTTCCTCGAGCTCGCCGAAGGTGCGATCAAGGAATCCTGGCGTGCCCTGCGGGACAACGCCGACGGCTCGATGCGCCGTTGCGCGGCGGCGGCGATGGCGTACAACGACACTCTGCCGAACAACCAGTTCTCGATCCCCGAGAAGAGCCCCAGCTCGAAGGGCACCGGCAAGGTGCTCAAGCAGGACGGCATCAAGCAGTTCCCCGGCGAGAAGTACGCCGGCGTGCGGTAAGACATCTCACCGCGGAGGCGCGGAGGACGCGGAGAGAGGCTGTGTGTGAAGAGCGTAGGAGTTTGCGATGCTTGAACACGAAGCCCTCTCGAAGGCGATCATCGGTGCCGCGATCGAGGTCCACAAGCACCTCGGTCCTGGCCTGCTTGAGTCCGCCTACGAATTGTGCCTCTTTGACGAACTGTCCCGGGCGGGCCTCGAGGTTCGTCGGCAGGTCGAAGTACCTGTCGAGTACAAGGGGCGTCGGCTAGACTGCGGTTACCGGCTCGACCTCATCGTCGAATCTGCGGTTGTTGTGGAAGTCAAGGTCATCGAGCGGTTCGATCCCATCCATGAAGCCCAGATGCTGACCTATCTCCGCCTCTCCGGCTGCTCATTGGGGCTGCTCCTGAACTTCCACCGCCCAACCTTGCTCGACGGCCTGAAACGCGTCGTCCTGACTCAACACAAGAATCCCCTCTCCGCGTCCTCCGCGTCTCCGCGGTGAAAACGAATCCCATGCCCAAGAAAACCGTCTACACCGGAAAAGTCGAGCACATCCAAATCCTCGATGAGCAGGGCAAGCTCGACACCGCCCTCGCCAAGGACACCCTCAAGGACGACGAGGTGTTGTTCCTCTACGAGCAGATGTCGATCTCGCGTCACTACGACGAGATCGCCTTCAAGCTGCAGCGCTCCGGGCGCATGGGCACCTACCCGCAGAACAAGGGGCAGGAGGCCGGGCCCGCCGGCGCGGGCTACGCCATCAAGAAGCGCGGCAGCATCGACTGGATCTGCCCCTGCTACCGCGAGAACCTCGCGCTGTTCCTCAACGGCCTCCCCATGGAGCACATTCTGCTGCATTGGATGGGCGACGAGCGCGGGAACCAGATTCCCCCCGGCGTCAACATCCTGCCGATTGCGATCCCCATCGGCACGCAGCCGCTGCACGCCGCGGGGATCGCGTGGGCGCAGAAGTACCAGAAGACCGGCGCTGCGGCGGTGACGTTCTTCGGCGACGGGGCCACCAGCGAGGGCGACGTCCACGAGGCGATGAACTTCGCGTCGGCGTTGAAACTCCCCGTGGTCTTCTTCTGCCAGAACAACTTCTGGGCCATTTCCGTGCCGCGTGAGATTCAGACGGGTTCGGAGACGATCGCGCAGAAGGGCCTCGCCTACGGCATGCCTAGCTACCAGATCGACGGCAACGACATCTTCGCGTCGTACAAGACGGTGCGGGATGCGCTCAAGACCGCCGTGGAAGAAAACCAGCCGGTGTTCATCGAGGCGATCACCTACCGGCTGGGCGACCACACGACCGCCGACGACGCCCGGCGCTACCGCGACCAAGCGTTGGTCGACAAGTGGGCCAAGAAGGACCCGCTGATCCGCACGCGGAAATACCTTGAGTCCAAGAAGCTCTGGAACGACAAGAAGCAGGGCGAGATGGAGGCGCGGGCGAAGGAGATCGTGGACGCGGTGGTGAAACGTGCCGAGGGGATCGAGGCGCCTGCAATCACGGACATTTTCGACTATTCGTACGCCGAGCTGCCGGCGGAGCTGGTGCGGCAGCGCGAGAGCATGCGGACCGCTTCGCTCAATGAGTACCCGGTGACGGAGACGCTGAGGAGGTGAGTGATTCTCGGCTTCAGTTCGAGTGGGACCCGTCGAAGGCGGAGCGGAACGCCAAAAAGCACGGCGTTCACTTCGCGGAAGCGCTGACGGTATTCCAGGACCGACGTCACCGGTTGTCGTACGACCACAAGCACTCCGCGGACGAAGACCGCTACAAGGTCATAGGAATCTCGGGGTTCGGCCGCGTCCTGGCGCTGTGCATCACGGACGAAGAAGGCGTCGTGCGTATCATCTCGGCCGGAAAGGCCACGAAACACGAACGGAACGAATATGAAGGCCGCTAAGAAGAAACCGAGTGTTCGTCGCAAGCCCAAGCCGGGTGGCAAGCCTGTTCGCGGCTACTACAACGAGCGCATGGCCAACGGCGCGCGGATGTTCGAGGTTCATCCCGATGGGCATCGCGTCGAGGTGACACAGGACCAGATCGATCATCAGTTGGTCGAAGCTGCGATGAATCTGCCACGCGGAGACCGCCTTAGCCCTCAACTGGTCTATGCGGTTTCGCTCTTTCTGACCCGGTGGTTAGAGGATAATGGGATCGTCCGCCGCAAGGCGGGCTGACGCAGATCATTTGGACTGACCTCTGACCCAAGACCCAGGACCCAAGCCTCAAGACCCAGCCCAACCCATGCCCCAACTCACCCTCGTCCAATCCATCAATCTGGCCCTCGCCCAGGAAATGGAGGCCGACAAGCGCGTCATCATCCTCGGCGAGGATGTCGGCAAGAACGGCGGCGTCTTCCGAGTCACCGAGGGTCTGCAGGCCCGCTTCGGTGCCGACCGCGTGGTCGACTCTCCCCTCGCCGAGTCCGGCATCATGGGTAGCGCCATCGGCCTGGCGATGGCCGGGCTGAGGCCCATCCCCGAGATCCAGTTCGAGGGGTTCCTCGGGCCGGCGTACGACCAGCTCACCAACCACGCCGCCCGGTACCGCACCCGCTCGCGCGGCGCGGTGACGATCCCGCTCACCGTCCGCGTGCCTGTCGGCGGCGGCATCCACGCGCCGGAGCTCCACTCGGATTCGCCCGAGGCGATCTACGCCCACACGCCGGGGCTGAAGGTGGTCATGCCCGCGTCGCCCTACGACGCAAAGGGCCTGCTGATCTCGGCCATCCGCGACCCCGACCCCGTGGTGTTCTTCGAGCCTAAGCGGATCTACCGCGCCTTCCGCGAAGAGGTGCCGGAAGAGGAATACACCGTGCCGATCGGCAAAGCCAAGCTCGTCGAGAGCGGCACCGATCTCACCATCGTCTCGTGGGGCGCGAGCGTGCTGCAGTGCATCGAAGCGATGGACAAACTGCCGGAAGACATCTCCGTCGAACTCATCGACCTGCGGACCATCTACCCGTTCGATCAGGACATGATCATTGAGAGCGTGCAGAAGACGGGCCGCTGTGTGGTGGTGCAGGAAGCGCCCAAGACCTGCGGCATGGCGTCGGAGATCGCCACGGTGGTGCAGGAGCACTGCTTCCTGCACCTCAAGTCGCCGGTGCAGCGTGTGTGCGGGTTCGACACGGTCATGCCGTACTACAAGCTGGAACTGGAGTACCTGCCGAATGCAGAGCGGATCGCCGAGGCGGTGATGGCGTGCGCGGCGTATTGAGTTTCCGCGGTGCCGAGTTCCTCGCGACCGGCGAGGCACTGACCCATCCAATCCATGGACGCCGGAGCATCGTCGCTTTGGACGATGCTCCGGGCTGATTTCGCGGTGTTCCCGCGGAGGCCTATAGTTCGTGGTCTGTAAGGGTATTCGCTCATGCCCCTCACCACGCTCTTCATCGATTTCAACTCCTACTTCGCCTCGGTGGAGCAGCACCTCCGTCCCGAACTGCGGGGGCGGCCTGTCGCCGTGGTGCCGCTCGAGACGGACTCGACGTCGGTCATCGCCGCCAGTTACGAGGCCAAGAGGTTCGGCGTTCGGACCGGGACGCGCGTGGGCGATGCGCGGCGGATGTGCCCGGGGCTGGTGCTGGCGTGCTCGCGCACCGGGGAGTACGTGCGCATCCACCACGATCTCATCGCCGCGGTGGACGCGGTGATCCCGGTTCGGGCGGTGCACTCGATCGATGAGATGTCGTGCCGACTGGCCCCGACCGAGCGTGAGCCGGACGCTGCGCGGGCGGTGGCGCTGCGGGTCAAACGGTCGATCGCCGAGCGGGTGGGACCGACGATGCGGTGCTCGATCGGGATCGCGCCCAACCGGTTCCTGGCGAAGGTCGCCACCGACATGATGAAGCCCGACGGGCTGGTCGTGATCCGGAATGAGGACCTGCCGGGCGTTCTTCACCCGCTCAGGCTCGACGACCTGCCCGGCATCGGCCGGAAGATGCTGGCGCGGCTGAACGCGCAGGGGATCACCAGCGTCGAACAGCTCTGCGCCGCGACCCGCTCCGAACTCCACGCCAAGTGGCACTCGGTCCTCGGCTCGTACTGGCACGCGTGGCTGCGTGGCGAGGAGGCGCACGAGGAGGGCGAGACGCCGCGGCGGAGCATCGGGCACCAGCACGTCCTGGCTCCGAACCTGCGGACCCCCGACGGAGCTCGCGCGGTCGTCATCCGGCTGCTGCACAAGGCCGCGGCGCGGGCGCGGGCGCTGGGGTATTCGGTGGCGGAACTCTCGGTGTGGGCGGGCCACGTCAACCGCTCGCGGTGGGGGTCCACCGCGCGGATGGGCGCTCGGCGTGACACGCCGGGGCTGGTCGAGCGCGTGACGGCGCTGTGGGATTCGCGCCCGCCGGATGCACCGCCGCCTCGGATCGTCGGCGTGACGCTGCACAACCTCGTCCCGGACGCGTCGACCACGCTCCCGCTGTTCGAGCAGGAGCGCCGGCTGAGTGATCTCTCCGACGTGATGGACAAGGTGAACCAGAAGTTCGGGCGCAACGCCGTGTACATCGGAGCGATGCACACGGCGAAGTCGTCGGCACCCTCGCGCATCGCGTTCGGCAGCATCCCGGGGCTGGATGAGTTTGAGTCGCCTGCGGATTGAACTCAAACCGGGCTCACCGTGGCTGCATGAATAGATGATCGGACCTCGGAGCCGCCGCGGGCGCGGCTGTTCCCTCTTGAGTTTGATCGCCGCAGAATTACAATGAAACCGGACATCCCGTGATCGTGAACAAGAAGAGGTGGTGCCGTCATGCTGCGGATTTTCCTGCGTTGCGCCGTGTCGATCGTCATTGGAACCGCGGCGTATCCTCCGGCAGCGGCGAGCGGTGCCACCCTCTACGGGCTGACCACGACGAACCTCATCACCTTTGATTCCGCAGCCCCCGGCATCGTGACCGTCATCGGTGCTCATGGCCTGCCCGCCGCGGGCAACTTCGGCGTCAACTACCTCGCGTATCACCCGGTTGAACGGAAGTTCTTCGGGTTCCACTACACCCAGCAGATCTCCGGGAACAGCCAGGTAAGCCTGTTCGCCATCGACCCTGTCACCGGCGTTGGCCAGTTCGTTGCCGACATGGGGTCCACTGCCCCGAACGGGAACTACCCCGAGAGCCTCGAGTATGTTGAAACGCTGCAATCGCTCGTGATGTCGCGCGGTCCGACGACTTTCTCCAACGGCTTGTTCACGCTGACACCGACGGGCGTCGCCACGCCGATCTGTGACAACGGGCTGGACAACGACTACACCGTCCGCGACAGCCGTCGCGGCATCCTCTATACAACCGACCCCAACGGCGCGGGCCAGTTCACGGTGGCGTCGCTAGCGGGCTGTGGCCACACGCCTCTGGGCTCGCTCCAAGGGCTTCAACTCGGCGAACTCGCCTACGACCGCCCCGCCGACACCATCTTCGCCCACCTGCCCAGCACCAACCGCCTCTACCGAATTTCGACGACCGACGGCACGGCACCGATTGCACTGACGGACCTCGGGCCGATTGGCGGCGGTGAGAACTTGCGAGGCCTCGCCACGATCCCGCCCGCTTGCCCCGCCGACCTGACCGGCGACGGCCAGGTCAACACCGCCGACCTCACCCGGTTCCTCGGCCGATTCGGGCAACCCGGCGGCCCCGGGGACTTCAACAGCGACGGTGCAGTGAACACCGCCGATCTCACATTTTTCCTTGCAAGGTTCGGCGTCGCGTGCCCGTGACCGCAACGCGTTTCCGCGAAAGACACGACGGACGCTCACCCGTGGTGCGGCAGCAGCACTTCGAGCACGCGCGTGTCGGTCTCGGGGGTGAAGATCGCCGCGGGCATCGCGGCGGGGAAGAGCACCGTCTCGCACCGCGAGATGAGGGTCGGTCCAAACTCGCCGCGCTCGGCACGGGCCTCGCCGCCCCCTTCCAGCACCATCCACACCCGCGGCGCCCGCCCGCCGATGCGGAGCGTGTGGGGCGTCCCGCGGGGCATTCGGAGTTCGGCCACGGCGTAGAACTCGTTTGAGGCGAGCAGGCTCCGCTCCGTCG
>CAYZFW010000095.1:0-7812 GCA_964477615.1 uncultured Phycisphaeraceae bacterium
CGCCACCCGCACCTTTCGCCCTTGCGGGCATCGAGCCGCCGAACGCAGGTCGCTCGCGGGCAGCACCGCCAGTTTGTTCAGAGCGTCGCGGAGGAACGAGACGGGGTGCTCCCGCAACGACAGGCCGGTAAAGGCGTAGTCGTGCAGCGTGTGGTCGGGGACGCCGAGAGCGGGCAGAGCTTCACGCCCGAGTGACTCCAGGTCACCGTCCGGCTCGCCATCGAACAGCGGCAGCCGCTCGTCCCGCAGCGTGCGCACAGCCCACAGCGCCGCCTGACGGTCCACGCCCATCGATGCGTACGCATCGGCTCGGGCCAGGCACCGCAAGGCACGCACACCGGCGCCGCTGGCCCGCCAAAGCCCATCCACCGTGCGGAACGCGCCGCACCGGCGCACCGCCGCATCGATCCGTTCGGCATCGATCTGAGCGAGCCCCTTGACCAGCCGCATCCCAAGGCGGAGCGCGGGCTTGTGCGCCCCTTCCAGAGTGCAATCCCATCGGCTGTGATTCACGTCGATCGGCCTGATCTCAACCCCGTGCTCCGCGGCATCACGCACGATCTGCGCGGGCTGGTAGAACCCCATGGGCTGGCTGTTGATGAGCGCGCACGCGAACGCCGCCGGCTCGTGCCACTTCAGCCAGCACGACACATACACAAGGATTGCAAAGCTGGCCGCGTGCGACTCGGGGAAACCATACTCACTGAAGCCCTTGATCTGCTCAAAGCACCGCGCGGCGAACTCCGCAGGGTAACCCCGGTCCATCATCCCCTTCACGAGCTTCTCCCCGAAACGGTAGATGAGGTCGCCCTTCCGCTTCCACGAGGCCATCGCGCGCCGGAGCTTGTCCGCCTCATCCGGCGTGAAACCGCCAGCCACGATCGCCATCTGCATCGCTTGCTCCTGGAACAGCGGCACCCCCAGCGTCCGGCCCAGAACCCTCTCGATCTCGGGACTTGGGTAGGTGGGAGTCTCTTCCCCGCTGCGGCGCTTCAAGTACGGGTGAACCATCTTGCCCTGGATGGGGCCGGGGCGGACGATCGCGACCTCGATCACCAGGTCGTAGAACTCCCTCGGCTTCAGGCGGGGCAGCATGGACATCTGGGCCCGGCTCTCGATCTGGAACACACCGATGGTGTCGGCCCGCTGGATCATGCCGTAGACCCCAGGATCGTCAGCGAAATCGCACATCACACGGGCAATCGAGAGATCGAGACCCTTGCACGACCGGACCTCCTCGAACGCCTTGCGGACGCACGTGAGCATCCCCAGCCCCAGCACATCCACTTTCAGGATGCCTAGGGCGTCGATGTCATCCTTATCCCACTCAATAACGGTGCGGTCCTCCATCGCCGCGTTCTCGATGGGCACCAGTTCGCTCAGCGGCGTTCTGGTCATGACGAACCCGCCGACATGCTGCGAAAGATGACGCGGGAAACCCTGGAGCTCCGTTGCCAACTCCAATACCGTACGGATCGTGGGGTCTTCGGGGTTGACCCCAGCTTCGCGGAACCGCTGGGCGCTCGGCGACTCGCCCCACAGATCCAGGTTCCGCGCAAGTGTGTCCACACAATCAAGCGGGAGCCCCATCGCCTTGCCGATGTCGCGCACGGCGCTCCGCCCACGGTAGGAGATCACCTCGGCGGTCAGAGCCGCCCGGTCGCGCCCGTACCGCTGGTAGATGTACTGGATCACCTCCTCACGCCGCTCGTGCTCGAAGTCGATATCGATGTCGGGAGGCTCGTTGCGCTCGCGGGAGATAAACCGCTCGAACAGCAGGCTGAACCGAGCGGGATCGACTTCCGTGATACCCAGAACAAAGCACACCGCAGAGTTCGCGGCCCCGCCCCGTCCCTGGCAGAGGATGCCCTTTGACCGTGCGAACTTCACAATGTCGTGGCACGTGAGGAAGTACGGCTCGTAGCGGAGCTCCGCGATCAAGCCCAGTTCATGGCTCAGCGTCTGACAGATCTTCTTAGGAACACTGCCCGGGTACCGCGCTCGCGCCCCGTCGTCGCACAGACGCCGCAGGTGCTCGCTGGCCGAGACCCCGCGCGGGCACGGCTCATCGGGGTACTCGTAACGGAGCTGGTCGAGGCTGAAGGCGGCCGCTCGCAGGGCGATGTCCACGGTGCGCGCGACGGCCTGAGGCTGCGCCTTGAACAGCCGGAGCATCTCCGCCGGATCCTTGATGTAGCGCTCGCTGTTGGCGTGCAGGAGGAAGCCCGCCTGCTGGATGGTGCAGCCGTTTCGGATGCACGTCAACGCGTCCTGTAGCCGCCGCCGCGCCGGCGTGTGATAGTGCGTCTCGTTCACCGCCACGAGCGGCACACGAATGCTCCGGGCCAGTTCGGCAACCATGCCCAGCCGGCCCGCGTCGTCCGCCCCGTACAGACACGACGCCGCCAGCGACAAGCGGTCATCATCGAACACATCTCGGAACTGCCTCAGCACCGCCTCGAAGCCCACCCCGAGTTCCTTCGGAGGGATCGCCACGGCCAGCAGGCCTTCGTGGTGCTCGAACAAGTCGGCCAGTGTCAGGTGGCATTCCCCCTTGGCCGACCGCCGCTTGCCCAGCGTGAGCAGCCGGCACAGGCGGGCGTAGGCGGCCCTTGAAGACGGGTACACCAGCACCTCGAGCGCCGCATGGTCTGCCAACACCAGCCGCGAGCCCACCGCCAGCGGGATGCCCGCCTCCTTCGCCGCCACGTGCGCCCGCACCACGCCCGCAAGCGTGTTGCGGTCCGCGATCGCCGCCGCGGCGTGGCCCATCTTGAACGCCGCCTCCACCATCTCTTCCGGGTGGCTCGCCCCTCTCAGGAACGAGTAGTTGCTGGTGACCGCCAGCTCCACATACCCGACCTCCGCGGGTCGGCGCGACAGCGCATCGTCGGCGTGCTCACGCCTGAACGGATGCGGGCGGGCCTTGGGAAGCGGTGTATCCGGCATGACTCAAGCCCACACCCCGTGCAGGAACCACTGATTCTGCAGATGATCGCGGTACAACCAGAACCACATCCCACGCTCGTCCTGGACCTTGAAATAGTCACGCAGAAGACGTTCTCCACGCCACCACTCGCCCCTGATCCGCTCGGGGCCGATGCACGCGATGACGTTCTGGACGACACCGTTCCACTCCATCCGGCTCACCGGGCCGTCCGGTGTCAGCGAGATCACCCGCACCAGGACCGGCACCGAGAACAACCGAGTCGGACGGTCGTTTGTTGTGGGCTCCACAGACGTTGAGCCTCGCGCATCCATCGCACTTCGAAACGAAAACGCTCTCTCGGGCACGTGCGAAGCAAGCAGCTCCGCCCGCAAGACAGCGTCCGGCCCCAGTCGGTTCACGAGGGCGTCGATCAAAGAACCGATTGCCGACTGACCCCCGTCACCCCTGTCCACGCGATCTTCTCGGCAATCCCACCACGACCGCTGAGCGTGACCAATCCGCCTGGTGCGAATCGCCGTAACCACAAGACCCTCCACTCCGAAACCGAGATACGCACGCTCAAGCCGCGGCTGCAACAGGTGCCACAGGTGCCCGCCGTCCCGGCTGGCAACACAATGACGGATGATGATCGGCAGCGGATCAAGGTCCGAACGCATCAGCCTCACGCTCCACTCAACCACCCCCTCGTTGCGAGACGCCAGAGTGTCTTCCAACTCCGCGAGCATCTCACGGCAGGCCTGCCCTAGGGCGTCGATACTGGCACAAGGCCCGTCGAACCACCGCTCCGCACGCAACGGCTCAACAGGACGGACCGCTTGAATGACCTCGGCCGACCTGCCCAACAGACGGTCGGTGATCTTCAACAGGTCATCTCCGAATCGCGACGCAACCGCGGCACGCGGCAACTTCAGCAGCTCTCCGATGTGACGGATATTGACTTCCTCAAAGCCAGCCACCATCGCGCCGTCAAGACCCAGCGCAGAAACAGGCCGCTCACTCACCGCTTCATAAATCCCGCCTGGCTCAACGATCACAGCGTCAGCGTTACCACACCGCGCCACAATCCTCGCCGAGGCATACGTCGGCGCAACGCACATCCGGGCCGCGAGACCAAGCCCCTGAAACCCCGCACGCATCCGGTCCATCATCCCCCGCTCGCCACCATAAAGGTGCGCGCAGCCCGTCACATCCAGACAGACGCCCTCAGCGTCCTCCACCCCCACCACCGGCGAATAGCGGTGACACCACAACGCGATCGCTTTCAACGCACGCCCCGTGCCGACGCGGTCAAACGGCACAACAATCAGGCGGTGCCCACAGACCGCCCCACGGGCAACGCTCAACGCCATACCCGCCTTGATCCCGGCACCACATGCACACTCGCACGCGTGAACCACAACCTGCTGCTGCCTCACCGTATCGATCAAGAGCACAGGGCCGGCGTCACACCGCAAGCCGCTCGACCGGCGCGCCCTCCGCTTGAACAGGTCGGTCGGCAGAAAAGGGAACCACACGGACATGACCCGTTGCATCGCTTCGCTCCACGCCCCATCGCAGGGCCTCACCTTTGGGACGCACTCCCTTGCAACGCACCAGCTCAACACTCCATCGCTGATCGGATTCCCTCGAAACTTCCGCCGACACACGCCAACGCGTCCGTGCCGCAGAGTGCGCTTGCAGCTCAGCACGCGGACGCACCACCAAGCCCAGCGTGCCCCCCGCTTCCGCCGCGAGCTGCAAACGACGCGTATCGTTGAAGCTCAGACGCCGCACATCAGTGACAACCGCGGCAACCCCGCCGTTCCGCAGAGCCAGATCAACGGCCCACAGTTGTTCGTCACGACCACAAGGCCGCAGGAACAACGAACGCTGCAACATGCTGGACGAACACCTCGCAACAGAAACTGGGTGTGGCCAGCACCCACGACCGATCCACAGACACACTCCGCCGGAAACCACCGACTCGGCCAAACTCAGCATCAATCCCGTCGGGCACATCGCACAGTTCATGTCCCCTCGTCGCCCTTCGCCGAACCACTCGTGAATCCCGCCAGGCTGCAGCGCCTCCCCAAACGGTGTGGCCATGACACGATGCCCCCGGCTGATCCGGGCGTGCGATGCAAGGCACCTCTGCACGGCGTCCTCCAGCGCTTCAATCCCAATCGCTCGCGGTGCCAAGTCAGTTCGCATTCTGTTAGGATATCATCGACCTCCCTCTTGGCAAGACCTTGATCTGAGTTTTTCGCTGTGCAAACAGCAGATAACTCCTCCCCAGACTGATGACACGGACAACCCGACCCCACCATGCCCCTCCCCCTCCGCACCATCGACCTCGACCACCTCCCCTACGCCGCGGCGTACGAGGCCCAGCTTCATCACCTCGCCCAGGTCCAGGCGGCACGCGACTCCGAATCCCCCGAGATCGGCCGGCTCCTCCTCGTCGAGCACGTGCCCCCGGTCATCACCATCAGCCGCCGACAGGGTGCCGCCGACCACCTGCTCGCCTCGCGCGACACCCTCGCCCGCATGGGCATCGAACTCCACGAAACCGACCGCGGCGGCGACATCACCTACCACGGGCCCGGCCAACTCGTCGCCTACCCCATCCTCGACCTCAACGCCCTGGGCCTCTCGCTCCACGCCTACATGCGCCTCCTCGAACAGATCGTCATCGACACCGTCGCGGCCTTTGACGTGCAAGCCCACCGCGACACCTGCGCCACCGGCGTCTGGGTCGGTGGCGACGCGACGGGGAACGGTGATTGTGCCACCGAACTGTCCGTAGGTCGGTGCTCGGGCGGCGTTCAAACGGACGCGCCGCCGGATCGTCAAGACAACGACCCGGCCACCGGTCAGTCGCACGGAGCACACCACCGCACCGGCGCCAAACTCTGCGCCATGGGCGTCCGCGTCAAACGCTGGGTCTCCATGCACGGCCTCGCCCTCAACGTCACCACCAACCTCGACCACTTCAACCTCATCGTCCCCTGCGGCCTCGCCAACCGCCCCGTCACCAGCCTCGCCAAACTCCTCGGCCCCCGCTGCCCCACCATGCAGCAGGTCAAGCACGAACTCGTCACCCGATTCGAGTCTCACACCGCTCAACTCGCCCAGCGCCGCGCCGACACACTGCATACTCGCCCCGAGCAGGCCCGAGCCGACTGAGATGCCCACCTCACTCTGGAGCGAAATCTCCTGGCGCGGCCTCGCCCGCCACGCCACCCAAGACGGCGAGCCGCTGAAGACCGTCTCGGCGCGGGAACAGGAGCGCCTCGCCGCCCTGCCGCGTTTCGACTGAGACGACAGCCCCACCACCCCGCCGCCGCCCTCCCCCGATCTCATCGACCTCATCCAAAGACGCCGAGCATGGTGGCGCAACCACCTCGACCGCCGCGCCATGTACAGCCTCGGCGTGTGGGGCCACTTCCTGACCGTGTGCGACGAGAGGAAGTGGGTCGCACTCTTCTCGTTGCTGATGTTCATTCCCGGAATCGTGCTTCTACTCGTTTGGCTGTCGTCCGGCGACTGGTCAGATCGACAAACCATCGTGTTCTCGGTAACTGCCCTCCTGATCGCCGTCCCGGGGCTCGGAGCCCTTGCGTCAGTCGCCGCACGCGAGCGTCGTCTTTCGGTCTGGCAGACCGAGCACCGCTGCAACAGCTGCGCAAAGTCACTCCCGATCAGTTCGTCCTACGCGACAGGCCCCGCGCGCTGCCCCGACTGCAACCTGCCCTGGCCCCTCGTCCCGCCGCCAATCCCCGCCGCCGCCACCGCGCTCGTCACACCCGGCGACAAAAGGCCACCAAAGTCCACCGGCGACGCCTGGCACAGCTTCGCACCCGCCCGCGGCCCGCGTCCCGCCGCGTGGGACATCATCGGCCCCGCCATCTCCGCCGTCGAGCCCCCCTCGCTGCGCATCGCGACGCGGCGCACATGGACGCAGACCATCCTTCCACGCTTCGGTCGCCGCCCTTCGCGCCGCCTGCACGACAACACCATCTCCTTCGCATTCTTCGCGGTGCTCGCGCTCGCCAGCGTTGCCTTCCCTTCAGACGCCACGAGGGCGCTGCTGATGCTCGCCGCCGCAGTCACCCTTCCGTTCCTCGCTCTTCGAAAGCCCAACGCCTGGCGCTACAGCGCCTTCCGCCGCGAACGCTGCCGAATCTTCAACGACGCGCTCCAAGGCCGCGCGAGCCCAAGCCTTGTCCGCGAAGCGCTGCTCCAGCGCCGCAGCGTCGAGAACGTCGACCTCATTGCCACCAGACTCCGCGCCAACGCGAGCAAGTTCCACACCACGACCGACCGCCTCATCGTCACCGTGCCGTTGTCGATCTACTTCGGTTCCTTCGGCCTCAGCAAACTGGTCGCCGCGATTGCCCCCGACTCCGCCCAGTCCACACGCTCCTTCTTCGGCAGCCTCATCTGCCCCAGCATGCTCATCGTGATCGCCATGCTCGTCTACGTCACCACCAGCATCTCCCGCCGCCGCGACCGCCTCATCGCCTGCGTCGGTACCACGCGCTGCTGCAACTGCAACTACGACCTCGCCGGCATCCCCAGCGCCATCCCCCCCGATTCCCTCGCGGGCCTCGCCACCGGCCCCGCCCACTGCCCCGAGTGCAGCGCCCCCTGGCCGCTCGTCCCGCCCAAAGCAACCTGAGCCCCGCCGCGAGACGCACCTCTCCCGGTGCCCGTCCCACCACCACACCCGTGCCACTGTTGGCGGCGTCCCCGCCGACAACAGTGCTCCGCGTCTGCCCGCCCCCCCCCACCCCGCGCGGGAGCCTCACTCACCGAGGCCCCACACCCCCCCCCATCACCCCCCCAACCCCCCCCGCGTCCCCGTCACCGACGAGTCCCTC
>CAYZFW010000096.1:0-7778 GCA_964477615.1 uncultured Phycisphaeraceae bacterium
CGGCATACGAGATGTACAAGTGTGACTGGAGTTCAGACGTGTGCTCTTCCGATCCCTCTCGCTGATTGTTGCGTGTGTCGCCACACTGCCCTACGCCCTCGGCGACAGCGGGTCGGGCGTGCAGCGGTACAAAGCGGGCACGCTCGATGCGTACCTGCTCCCGCCTTCGTGGGCACCGCACGCCGCGGACGAATCGGAGCGGCTTGGAGCGCTGGCAGGGAGCGAAGTGCCGCCCGAACCCGCGCCGCCGTTCGCACTCGGCACCGACAAGTTCGGTCGCAGCCTTCTGGTCCGCTCGCTTGCGGGCGGCGGGGTGTCCATCGGCGTGGGGGTGGCCGCCGCGGCGGTGAGTGTCTGCATCGGCGTGCTCTGGGGCGCGGTCGCCGGCTGGATGGGCGGGCGCACCGACGCGCTGATGATGCGGACCGTCGACGTGCTGTACGGCCTGCCGTACATCCTGCTGGTCGTCCTCTTTGCGGTCGCCGGTGAGGCGGTGATCGACCGGTTGCGGGCCAGTGGCAGCGCGGCGGGCGAGATCGCCTCGCGCCACCAAGGACTGGTCGAACTTGGCGTGCTGCTCCTGGCCATCGGCGGCGTGAGCTGGCTCACCATGAGCCGGGTGATCCGCGGTCAGGTGCTGAGCCTCAAGTCGCGTCCTTTTATCGAGGCCGCGCGGGCGGCGGGCATCGGGCCGATGGGCCTGTTCTTCCGGCACCTGCTGCCCAACCTGCTGGGACCAATCATCGTGTATGCAACGCTCACGGTCCCTCAGGCGATGCTGCAGGAGAGTTTTCTCAGTTTTCTGGGGATCGGGGTCAAGCCGCCGCTGCCGTCGTGGGGCAATCTCGCGGCTGAGGGGCTGAGCGAACTCAACCCGGTGCGGGTGCGTTGGTGGCTTCTGGTGTTCCCCTGTGTGCTGCTGGGGGTGACGCTGGTGAGCCTGAACGTGGTGGGGGAGTCGCTGCGTGAGGCGTTTGATCCGCGATCACGCCGAAGGTAGTTTCATGTTCAGCGGTGGGGCAGGCTCCCAGCCTGCCTCGTGGACGTCAGGCTGGCAGGCTGGAAGCCTGCCCCACCGATTCGAGACCCGCCATGCCCAACCGTTTCGGCGTCCGCCACGCGATCCTCGCCGCTCTGCTGCTCGCCCTGGTGGTGAGCGTGTGGATGAACATGCTGCAGTTGGACCGGGTGTGGGTGCGACTTGGTGAGGTGCGGGCGACGCAGACGAGACTCGAAGAATCAGTTGTGCGTTTGGAGCGGCAGGTCGCCGAGGGCACGCGGTCGACGGCGTCAACGCCAACCGGGTCGCCGACGCCGCTGCCCGTGCAAGCAGCCAGCGATAAACCCGATTGGGCGCGTCCCGGCGTGCCCGTCTTCCGAACGAAGCGCCCCGACTGGATCAACGACCCGACCTCGCAGCCCGACTATCAGGCCGGGGGGGTCATCACCATCGGACTCGAGTCCAAACTCACCACCATCACGCCCTACGTGGGCGTCTCGGCGGTTGGTCGGCGTGTGCTCGATCTGGCGCAGGAGCGGCTCGCCGATTACCACCCCAAGACACTCGAACTACAGGGCGTCCTCGCCGAGGCGTGGCAGATGGACCCCGCCGGGCTGTGGCTGCGGGTGAAGATCCGCGACGACGCGGTGTGGTCCGACGGCCAGCCGGTCTCCGCTGAGGACATCCGGTTCACAATCGATCTGTTGCGCGATCCCAAGTCCGGCGCGGCGCGGTTCGCGTCCCAGTTCGAGGCGGTCGAGTCGGTCACGGCGATCTCGCCCAAAGCGGTTGAGGTGGTCTTCCGCGAGGCGCTCTCCATCAACGAGAGCGGCACGCTGCGGCTTGTCCCGCTGCCATCGCACGTCTATTCCAAACTCACCCCCGAGCAGTTCAAGGCGAGCACGGGCGTGCTCGTCGGCACCGGGCCGTACATGCTGCCCTCGCTCGATCTGGCCAACCAGTGGACGCCCGACCGGCCGCTCGAACTGGTGAGAAACCCAAGATGGCGCGGCGTGCCACGCCCCGCCGACGCCTACCGCTTTGCCACCAAGGACAGCCCCGCCGCACGCCTCGCCGCCATCCAGAACGCCGAGGTTGAGATCATCCGCGGCACGCCCGAGCACGCCACGCTCCTGCGCTCGTCGCCCAGTGGGGAAGTCACGCCGCACGTGTGGAACACCCTCAGCAACGGGCCCTTCGCGCTGGTGTGGAACTGCGCCACACGCCCGGACGGCGAGACGTCCCCTTGCGCCAATCCAAGGGTCCGCCTTGCCCTCACCCACGCCCTCGACCGCGAGCGCATGCGCCGCGATCTCTTCGGCGGGCTCGGCGACATCGCCACCGGCCCGTTCCTCCCTGCGGTGCCCGCGTACGACCCTGCGATCAAGCCGTGGCCTTACGACCTCAACGCCGCTGGCACCCTTCTGGAGCAGGCCGGCTGGAAACTCGGCGAAGGCGGCAAGCGGTTCAACACCGCCGGCAAGCCTCTCGTGATCCGGATCATCTGCCCCAGCACCCTCAGCAATCCCGAGGGCTGGTCGACTTACCTGCGTGACCAGGCCGCGGCCATCGGCGCTCAGTGCACCGTCGACATCATCGATTCCGCGGCGTTCCAGTCCGCGGCGAAGAAGCGCGACTTCGACGGGCTCGCCGCGGCGTGGACCGTTGATTCCCCCGTCGAACCCAGCCCGCGCCAGCGCTACCACACCGCGGGCATCAACGGCGGCGATAACGACGGACAGTGGAGCAACAAGGAAGCCGACGACCTCATCGATAAGGCCCGGCGCACCCTCGACCCCGAGAAGCGCGCCGACGTGTGGCGCGCGTTTCACCGCCTGATCCACCGCGAGCAGCCCTCGACCTTCATCGTCACCCGCCCGCTGGTCATGCTGGTGTCGAACCGTCTTGGGAACGTCCACGAATACCCGATGGGGATGCTCGAAAGCGAGTTCTACATCCGCAAGCAGACCCCGAAGTAGCCGCGACCGCACGTGCCCACCCGTCTTCTTCATCGCCTCCTCCTGGCCATCCCGACACTGCTGGGCCTGACGCTGCTCGTCTTCCTCCTTATCTCGCTCTCCCCCGGCGGCGTCTCGGCAGGGCTCGAAGCGGCCATGGGCGGCGGCGACTCCGGCGCTTCACGCGACGCCGCCCGCATCGCCTACCTGCAGGACCGCTACGGCCTCGACAAGCCCGTGCTCGTTCAGTACACCCGCTGGCTGCACCAGCTCAGCCCGGTGAAATTCGGTGAGTCGACGGCCGACCACGCCGTCCCACTTGTCCCCGGCGTGATCTCTCTTGCAGCCCCTGACCTGGGTTTCAGCTTCGGGCGAAGCCGTCCGGTATGGGAGTGCATCAAGGAGGCCCTCGCCGTCACGCTCACGGTGAACGTGCTCGCGTACGCGCTGATGTACGCCGTCGCGGTGCCTGCGGGCATTCTGTGTGCCGCCAAGCGCGGCACGTGGATTGACCGCTCGATCTCCTCGGCCTTCGCCGTACTTTGGTCGGTCCCGTCGGTGTGCATGGCCGTTGCTCTGCTCGGTGTCTTCGCCACACGCGACATGCTCGGCTGGTTCCCTGCGGGCGGGCTGCACGGGCCCGACGCGGCCTCGGAGCTCTTTCTCCCGTCGTTCGATTCGGCCGGTCGCTTTGTCCCCGGCTGGGCTCTCGACAGCGCCCACCGCCTCGTCCTCCCGGTCATATGCCAGGCATACGCCGGCGTCGCGGTGGTGACCCGCCTCGTCCGTTTCGGGGTGATCGAGAACCTCTCCGAACCATTTGTCCGCACCGCCCGCGCGAAGGGTGTGCCGGAGCGCGACGTGATCGTCCATCACGCCTTCCGCGCCGGGATGCTCCCGCTCGTCACGGTGTTCGCCTCGACCTTCCCGGCGATGCTCTCCGGCAGCATCGTCGTCGAGCGCGTGTTCTCACTGCCGGGCATGGGGAGCCTGATGCTGGAGGCCGTGGGCCTGCGCGATCGTGAGTTGCTGATGGGGATCACGCTGATGGCGGGCGTGGTGACGATGCTCGCGGTGGCGCTGGCCGACGTGCTGTACCGCGTGGTTGATCCGAGGACGCGCCGTGCGTGAGGGCCGGTCCAACTCCCAGCACGTTCATTCACCCGGGGCTTCGGCGTGGGGAGTCCGGGCCGCGATCGCGTGGATTGCGATGGTCGCGTTGATCGGACTCCTCGCACCGTTGCTCGCGCAGACAGGAAACGGTTGGCTCACCGACTTCGGCCCATTCGAACGCCCCCAGATCAGTGGCCAGTTCCGGCTCCCCCCCGGCACGAACGGCCACACCCTCGGCACCGACGCCGTCGGGCAGGACGTCCTCGCCAACCTCATCCACGCCTTCCGCTCGGCTCTCCTCATCGGCGTCGCCGGCGCGGGCACCGCGCTGCTCATCGGGGTCACCCTCGGCGCGCTCATGGGGCACTTCGGCGGGTGGACCGACCTCCTGCTCATGCGCATCGTCGAGGTCTTCATGAGCGTCCCACTGCTGTTTCTCCTGGTGCTCGGGGCCGCCGTGCTGCCGCGTGAGCCGGTGGTCATCATGGCGCTCATCGGCGCGGTGAGTTGGACCGGCGTCGCCCGTCTGACCCGCGCTGAAGTGATGCGGGTCCGCTCGATGGACTTCGTCGACGCCGCCCGTGCCGCCGGGCTGCCGACGCACCGCGTCATCATCGGTCACGTCCTCCCCTCGGCCCTTTCCCCCGCTCTTGTCGAGGCCGCGTTTCTCTTCGCCGCGGCCATCCTCTTCGAGGCCACGCTGTCGTTCCTCGGGCTCGGCCCCGTCGACCGCGCCTCGTGGGGCCGCCTGCTCTCGCAGGCCACCGGCGAATCCGGCGACTTCGCATGGTGGCTCGCGCTGTTCCCCGGCGTCATGGTCATCCTTACGGTCCTTTCCGCCCAGACGCTCGGCTCCGCCGGGCGCGACGCGCGCCAATCATCCCGCTCGATCATCTGAGCCAACGCGTGACCACCGACACCACACCATCCCCCAGCACGCCGCTCCTCACCATCGAGGACCTCGCTGTCTCCTTCGCCCCGCGCGAGCGCGGCCAGCAGCCCACACCCGCCGTGCGCGGCGTCTCGCTCACCGTCCATCCCCGCCAAACTCTCGCGGTGGTGGGGGAGTCGGGCTGCGGGAAGTCCGTCACCGCGATGAGCATCACCCGCCTCAACCCCTCGCCCCCAGCGATCTACGAGCGCGGTCGCATCCTCTACACCCCGAAGTCTGGCACCGCCCCCCTCGATCTGCTGGCCATCCCGGAACGTCAACTCCGCACCTTGCGTGGCGGCGACATCGCCATGATCTTCCAGGAACCCATGACCAGTCTGAACCCGGTGTACACGGTTGGCGATCAGGTGATGGAGGCCGTGCTCCTGCACCGCCGCGTGGGCACGCGCGAGGCGTGGGACATCGCCGCGGCGGCGCTCGAGGAGGTCGGCATCCAGAACGCCCGGAAGCGCATGACGGCGTACCCGCACGAATTCTCGGGCGGCATGCGCCAGCGTGTGATGATCGCGATGGCGCTCGCGTGCCAGCCTCGCCTGCTGCTGGCCGATGAGCCAACCACAGCGCTCGACGTCACCATCCAGGCCCAGATCCTCGACCTCCTCGACCGGCTCAAACGCGAGCGCGGCCTGGGCATCGTCTTCATCACCCACGCGCTGGGCGTCGTCGCCGAGCACGCCGACGTGGCTTGCGTCATGTATGCCGGGAGGGTCGTCGAGTACGCGACCGTCCCCGAGCTCTTCGACCGCCCACTGCACCCCTACACCCGCGGCCTGCTGCGCTGCATCCCCAGCATGACGGACCGCCGGGCTCGCCTGACCACCATCAAGGAGTTGATGGAAGACAAGGCCGAGTTCTCGCGCGGGGTCGAGGGCATCGGTTCTCTCGCCGGCAAGCCCGCAGTCCCGTGGTGGCCAGCACACCAAGCCCCCGCGGGCGCGGGCGATGAGTCGTCGCTTGTGGAAGCCTCGGATGGCCACTGGGTGCGAGTGTGGGGCACGCCGGAGAAAGCCCCGCGCCGTCCGGACCTCGCGTTCAGGCGCGGGCCGGTCGCTGCGACGTCGGCCAGCCGTTCGTAAACCTCGATGAAGTCCGACCGTCGCTTACGAACGCGTTTCGGACGATCCCTCGCGTGCGGCACGCTCACGCGCCGCGATCTCGCGCTGCTTCACCCACTTGTCCTCCCCCTCGTCGCCGTACGAAAGCCCCACGGCGAGCATGAGCCACTCGAAAACGCCCTTCTTCTTGGCGGGCGCTGTGGCCGTGCGCGTGGAAGTCTGACGGGCGTTCTGCCCGCCGCTTTCCGTCGCGTTTGCGCCTCCGTTCGAGATGGAATCGTCTTCGTTCGTGGGCATCTGGGCCTCGATCTTCGTGAACACTGTATCGTAGGTGCGATTCACCCTCCGGAGCATCTCATGAACCGTTGGAACGAGCGATCTCAGTGGTTCTCCGCGGCGGCCGGATTCATCGCCGCCGCCGTCGCCGCGCTTCTGCCTGCCTGCGGCACGCCGCCGTCAGAACTCATCGACGACCGCTATCGCGGCCAGACGCTGGAAGGTGATTCGAGCTCAGGCAACGCCGCGGTGTTCTCGAAGCATTCCGTCGCGGCCGATCACCCCGAGGCCTCGCAGGCCGGTGCCGAGATGCTCGCCCGCGGCGGGAACGCCGTCGACGCCGCCGTCGCTACCAGTTTCGCGCTGTCGGTGGTCCGTCCTGAATCCTGCGGCATCGGCGGCGGCGGCTTCATGCTCATCCACCTCGCAAAGGAAAAACGCACCGTTGTCATCGACTACCGCGAGCGCGCACCCGTGAACGCTTCACTCGACATGTTCGAGCATCTGCCCGATGGCGCGAGCAAGTGGTCGGGCAGGTCTGTCGCCGTTCCCACTACGGTCAAGGGTCTGCTTCACGCTCACGAGAGGTACGGCACGCTGCACCGGCGCACCGTGCTCGCCCCAGCGATCCGGCTCGCTCGCCTGGGCGCGGTGTACGACCGCCACGCCGCCCGCTCGGCGAGCGAACTCGCGGCGTTTCTCGAGCAGAACCCGGGAAGACCCGCCGACGAAACGGCGGCGATGCGCTCGTTGCTGTCGCTTACCGACCCGCCGCGGCCAATCGATGAGACTTCGAAGAAGCCTACCACCGCGCAAGAGCTCGACGAACTCCTCCGTCGCCGTTCGCTCACGCCGATGGAGACCGCTCCGCGCCTTCGCAACCCGGCCCAGGCCGACGTGCTCGAACGCATCGCCGCCGAAGGCGCCGACGGTTTCTACCAGGGTGACGTTGCCGAGGCGATCGTTGCTGCGGTGAACCGCCACGGCGGCGGTCTCACCCTCGCCGATCTCGCCGTCGTCACCGTGCGCGAAGCCGAACCGCTCGTCGGGCAGTGGGGGGGCTACACGATTCACACGATGCCTCTTCCCTCCAGCGGTGGCGTGACGCTGCTGGAAACGCTCGCTCTGATGAACCGAACCAAAGCCCAGTGGGAGCCGGGCCTGAACGAGTTCAAGGCATGGTGGGCCGCCGAAGCCGCCCGTCAGCCCGGCGATGATCTGATCATCCCCGACATGCAGGCCATCGCGCCCTACGCCCACGCGATCACCGAGTCCTTCAAGCACGCCTTCGCAGACCGTGCCCAATACCTCGGCGATCCGGCCTTCATGCCCGCCGATCCGACGCCGCGATTGCTCGACCCCGCGCGGCTCGATGCCAAGGCCCGCCGCATCGATCCGCTGCGTACACTTGATGACAGCGCTTA
>CAYZFW010000097.1:0-7751 GCA_964477615.1 uncultured Phycisphaeraceae bacterium
CGTGTCCCCCACAATGCAGAGAACACACACTCCTATTTGCTGCTCTGCTGATTTGCTGCTTTGCTGCTCGGCCCGCTCCCCCGCCTCGCCGCCCCGCTCGCCGGCAACAACTCCACCAGCCCGGCCGCCGCGATCATGGCACGATTGCACAGCCGATCAATCCGGCTGCGGTAGAAGCCGAACACCGTCAGCGCCGGCACCGCCAGAAGCAGCCCCAGCAGCGTGTGGAACAACGCCTTGGAAATGCCCGTTGACAGATTCGCCGGGCTGGCCTGCCCCCCTGCCTGCCCCAGCGCCGCGAACGCGATCACCATGCCCCACACCGTCCCTGCCAGCCCGAGCAGCGGCCCGAGGTTCCCGATGATGTTCAGCGGCTCGATGCGCCGGAAGCACCGGGCGCACTGCTCGCTTGCCTCCAACTCCGCCGCCTCGCGCACGGCGTCCTTGTCGTCCGTCGGCGCGTTCAGTCCGGCCAGCACTACCCGGCTGACAAACGCGCCGTCTTGTTCCGTAAACGAGCGAAGTTCCCCCCACGCCCCCGCACCCGCCAGCTTCCGGATGGTCTCCTCCGAATCCTGCGGCAGGATGTTGCTCTCCCGCACCTCGATCATGGTGATCACGATGATCGCCCAAGCCGCGATCGACGCGATCACCAACAGGATCGTGAAGAAGTCGAACGATTGGGCAAAGAGCTGCCAGATGGAGATCTGTGCAGCGGGCTCGGCCGCCGCCCCGGTAACCGCTGTTGCCGCCGGGTCCGCGCCCGTCTGCCGAGCCACCGCGAAACTGGCCCCCACCAGAAGCAGGGTTGTGCCCAGCACCGTGGCCCGCGTCAGAGTGCCGCGGGAAAGGGCCGGGGAAGTTGAACGCGGGCTGGGGGCGTTGGGCATTTGGGCAGTGTAGTTTGGGTTTGATCGGAGCGCGGGCATCGGTCGTCGCGGCTCGGCGAGCCGACGCACCGAGGCCCGGGACATTCAGACTCATATCACCCCGGACGGTTCCCGTTGCGGGCGCAGGTCCGTCGTGGTGGTAGATTTCGCGCATGAACAGGCCACCGCATCCGACCGTCTCGGCGCTCTTCGCCCTGGCCGTGCTCCTTGCTCCCGCCCCCGCAATGACGTCGGCGGCGGAACGTTCCGCTCCCACCGCGCCCGCCACGGACGACGCCGCCGTCCTCGCTCTCCTTGAAGACGACCTCATGGCCCAGCGCCGCGCCGACCCCGTCGGGGCCAGCACCCGCGGCGATCGGCGCTTCGACGCGCTGCTCCCCGACGTCTCGCCGGGCGGCAACGAGGCGTGGCTCGCCGACGCCCGCACCCGCCTTGCGAAGACGCAGGCCGTCGACCCCGCCAGACTCTCCCCCATGCGCCGCACCGAGCGGGCCATGCTCATCGACGCGCTGGAAACCCGGATCGAGTCCGCCCGCTTCCGCACCTGGGAAATGGCCGTCACCCAGCTCAACGGCCCGCAGTACGAACTGCCGCAGTTGCCCCAGAGCCTGACGTTCACGACGGACAAGCACATCGAAGACTACGTCTCGCGCCTCGAAAAGGTTGCGGGGTACATCGACGACACCACCGCGGCGCTCCGCGTCGGTCTCGCCCGCGGCTTCACCCCGCCCCGCGTGGTCATGGGCACCGTCGCCTCCCAAGCCCTCACCCACGGCAGCGAATCCCTCGCCGGCGACCCCGCGCGACACGCGCTGTACGCACCCCTCGCCGGGCGTTCCGGCCCCCCTCGCCGAACGCGCCAAGAAGGTCATCCTCGAACAGGTGGCCCCGGCGTACCAGCGATTCGGCGAGTTTCTCCGTGACGAATACGTCCCAAACTGCCGCGAGTCCCTCGCCGCCCGCGATCTGCCCGAGGGCAAAGCGTTCTACGAGTACCGCGTGCGCACCGAGAGCACGCTCCGGTTCGATGCCGATGCGATCCACAAGATCGGGCTCGACGAGGTCGCGCGCATCCGCCGCGAGATGTTGGGGGTCATCGCCCGCAGCGACTTCAAACCCGGCGAGGCGAAGGGCGACGAGGCCGTCTTCGCCGCCTTCGTCAAGTTCCTCCGCACCGACCCGCGTTTCTACGCCAGGAGCGGGGCGGAACTCATCGACAAATACCGCGCCGCCGGCAAGGTGATCGACGCCGAGCTGCCCCGGCTCTTCGAACTCATGCCCACGCTGCCGTGGGGCGTGCGCGAGATGCCCCGCTTCATCGCCCCATCCTCCCCCACGGCGTACTACTACCAGGGCTCCATCGCCAACGGTCAGCCAGGCTACTTTGTCGCCAACACCTACGCGCTCGACCAGCGTCCGCTCTACGACACACTCCCGCTCACGCTGCACGAGGCGGTGCCGGGGCACCACTTCCAGGTCGCGCTCTCGCAGGAACTCAAGGATGTTCCTGAGTGGCGCACCACAACGATGTACACCGGCTTCGTCGAGGGCTGGGCGCTCTATGCCGAGAAACTCGGCCTCGAAATGGGAGAGGACGCACGCTCGAAATCCAACCCCGAGGGCCGCGGCCTCTTCACCGACCCTTACGACGATTTCGGGCGCCTGAACTTCGAGATGTGGCGTGCCCTCCGCCTCGTCGTTGACACCGGCATCCACGCCCGGGGCTGGAGCCGCGACCGCGCCATCGCCTTCATGGAGTCCAACTCAGCCCTTTCCCGCACCAACATCGAGCGCGAGGTCGACCGCTACATCGCCTGGCCGGGGCAGGCCGTGTCGTACAAGCTCGGCGAACTCCACATCCTCCGCCTCCGAGCCGAAGCCGAGAAGGCCCTGGGCGACCGCTTCAACCTCCGCGGCTTCCACCGCGCCGTGCTGGGGCGCGGGGCCGTGCCACTGAGCGTGCTCGATGCCCAGATCAGCGAGTGGATCGAAGAGGTCAAGGCGAAGCCTGCGGACTGATCAACCCGCCCAAACGCGGCACCGCGATATCATGCCGGTGTGAACGGACTCCTCTCCCAAGCCGACCCATCCGGCGATGTCTCGCGCATCGTGCTCGTGGTGGGCGTGCTGCTGGCGCTGGTGCTGATCGGTGCGGTTGTCGCGCTGAAGCTCCGACGCCGCCTTCTGAGTTCAGAGGATTCCGCAGGCACGCCGCTCACCCTTCACGATCTCCGCCGCCTCCACGCAGACGGAAACATGACCGACGAAGAGTTCGAGAAGGCCAAGGCGGCGATCATCGGCACCGTGGCCCGCCCCGCAAAGCCGGCCAAGCCCGAAGCGGCACGCGACGCCTGACGCCGCGCCGGGCGATCCCCCACATTCTCGGGCGTCAATCGCACGCCAGGAATTGGACAGGCTTTTCGCTGGATTCGCCGCCGCCGCGTGGTACCGTTTCACGCCGTTCGCCCCGTTCATCCACTTCAACCCGAGTACCCGTCGCCATGCGTATCCCCCGTTTGTTGGTCGCCGCCGTTTCTGCGTCGCTCGCGTTGTCCCACGCGGACGCCACCGTCTACGGCCCCGGCATCGGCGGCAACATCCCCGACAACGAGCTCGTCGGCTTCCTCTCCCCCATCGTCGTGCCCCACACCTTCCCCGTGCAGTCCGTCAAGGTCACCATCAACGGTCTGGTCCACGGCTACAGCAGCGACCTCCTCATCACCCTCACCCACTCGGGCGTCAGCACCCCCACCACGCTGCTCATCAACCTCCGCAACGGCGGCAGCGCCGACTTCAACGGCACCTACTCGTTCGCGGACAACGGCGCGAACCTCTGGACCACCGCCCAGGGCCTCTCGGGCCTCCAGGTCATCCCGCCCGCCACGTACCAGGCCAGCGCCACCAACGGCGTGATCGTCTCCCTCGATTCCAAGTACTTCGGCGAGAACGCCGCGGGCTCGTGGGCCCTCCGCATCGCCGACCAGTCGTTCCTCGTCTCAGGCTCGTTCGCCAGTTGGACCCTCGAACTCGGCGGCGGCCCGGTCGTCCACCCCCCCTGCCCGCCGGACCTGAACAACGACGGACTCGTCAACACCGCCGACCTGACGATCTTCCTCGCCGCCTTCGGTTCGGCGTGCCCGTGACCGCGACTGGGCGCGCAAACCGCGTCATGCTCCACGTGGAACATCGCCAACGGCGCGGGCGGTATCCTGTCGGGATGCTCTACGTCGGAATCGACGAAGCAGGCTACGGTCCGCTGCTGGGCCCACTGTGTGTGGGGTGCTGTGTGCTGGGGATCGAGGGCTGGCGTGAGGGAGACGCGTCGCCTGATGTGTGGAAACTGCTGGGCGGGGCGGTGACGCGGGGTGTGCCGAAGGGGGCGGGCGCCGCGGCGAAGATCGCCGTGGATGACTCGAAGAAGCTCAAAGGCTCCAACGCGCTGAAGACGCGGCACCCGCTGATGCACCTTGAGCGCGGCGTGATCGCGTTGGCGGAGTGCGCTGCGGCACGCAGTTCTGGCGAAGAAGACGGCGAGATCGACGGGGCGTCGGTCACGGATGATGGGGTGCTGTTCGAGCGGCTCGGCGTGAAACTGGAGGGGCCGTGGTGGTACGGCGGCGACGCCACCCCCCTGCCGCTCTCGACGACGCCCGATCACCTGCGGCTGATGCGGGTGCGGCTGCAGTCGGCGTGCGACGCGGCGGGCGTGCGCGTCTTGGAACTGAGGGCGCACGCGATGAGCGAGACGGTGTTCAACGAGCGGCTGCGCGAGGCAAAAGGGTCGGTGGACGAGGCGATCGTGGACGCAGTGCCAGAGGCGCGGCCGGGGGGCGGTGGCGCGGGTCAGCGGTCGAAGGCGGCGGTGAGTTTTGGGATCGTCGCGGGGTTCATGCGCCGGGTGTGGAAGAGCGCGGCGTGCGTCGTCGGATCGGACTCGGGGGCCGCGGTGCCCCGCGTGGTCGTGGACCGGCAGGGCGGGCGGGCGGCGTACGGCGGGGTGCTGAACCGGGCTTTCCCTGATGCGCTGGTGACGGTGATCGGCGAGACTTCAACGAAGAGTTCGTACGAACTGCGCGGCTTGGGCGAGGCCGAGGGGCGGGCCATGCGGGTCAGTTTTCAGACCGAGGCCGAGTCGCACCACTTCCCCGTCGCAGCGGCGTCGATGACGGCGAAGCTGGTGCGCGAGCTCGCCATGGCGCGGTTCAACCGAGCATGGTGCGCCCGCATCGCGGAACTCAAGCCCACCGCCGGCTACGCGCTCGACGGCGAGCGGTGGCTGAACGACGTGCGCCCGCACGTCTCGGCGGCGGAACTGGCGGCACTCAGGAGGCTGGCGTGAGCGAGGTCTCCGCGATCGATGTGCGGATGATGCGCCGTGCCGCGCTCGCGGGGTGGCGCGGGATGGGGCGCGTCGAGCCCAACCCGATGGTGGGCTGCGTCATCGGCTCGGTGCGAGGCGAGGTGCTGGGCGTGGGGTGGCACCGCGTGTTCGGCGGGCCCCACGCGGAAGTGGAGGCGATCCGCGACTGCGAGCGGCGCGGTCACGCAACGCTCGGCGCGACGGCATGGGTGACACTTGAGCCGTGCAACCACTTTGGGAAGACGCCGCCGTGCGTGGACGCGCTGATCCGTGCGGGCGTGTCGCGGGTGGTTTTCGCACGGCGCGATCCCAACGGCGTGGCCAGCGGCGGCGCGGAGCGGCTGCGCTCGGCGGGGATTGAGGCCGTGGAGATGCCTGAAGGCGTCGCGCCCCGACTGGCACTGCGGCTGAGTGATCCGTTCGTGAAGCGGGTGAGGACGGGGCTGCCGTGGGTGACGGCAAAGTGGGCGCAAACGCTCGACGGCAAGGTGGCGACGCGGACGGGGGATTCCAAGTGGATTTCCAACGTGTTCTCGCGGGCGCTGGTTCACCGGATGCGCGGGCGGGTGGACGCGGTGCTGACGGGGATCGGGACGGTGCGTGCGGACGATCCGCTGTTGACCGCGCGGGGCGGCGTGGTGCGGCGGATGGCCCGGCGTTGTGTCGTTGATCCGAGATTGGAGATCGCGGACTCGGCGGCGCTGCTGCGGGCTGGACCGGCCGGCGGACTCGAAGCGCCGGGGACGCTGTTCACCGGGGCGAGCGCGGCGGCATCGTCTCGCGCCGACGCGCTGCGGGCGAAGGGCTGCGAGGTGGTCGCGCTGCCGGCGCTAGGGGATGGATCGCTCGACCTCGCCGCGGGGCTGAGGCACCTGGCGGCGGCGCATCAGGCGGCGAATGTGATGGTCGAGAGCGGGCCGGGGCTCATGGGGCGGCTGTTCGCGGCGGGGCTGGTGGACGAGTGCTTGGTGATGATTGCGCCGAAGGTGCTGGGAGATGTGGGCGGGTTGTCGGCGGTTGGTTTGGGGGCGGTGGAGCGGATTGATGGGGCGATGGGGGTTGAGATCGTGCGGGTGCGGGGGCTGGGGGGTCGGCCCGCGGGCGGGGGGGGGGGCGGGGGCGCTTGGGGGTTTTGCGGGGGCGGGTGGGGTGAGGAACGGTGTGTTGGCGACCGCGCTGAGAGGCGGTCGAAGTCACGCTGAGCGAGGGGCTTACGACGACCCTTTCAGGGTCGGTGTCCAACAACCATCGGCCACCGGGGGTCTCGCGGACTCGACCCCCGGCTACTGGCGATCAGCCCTCCGGGCTGTCAGAGTAGCCCAGGGTGTGGCGAACTCGGCTTCACTTCGACTTGACGAGCCACAGGTTGCGTCAAGGTGCCCAGACGTTCGCCGTGTCGCCAACGCGAGCCGGCATCGCGCCGCCGCCTGCCGCTCCGTTCCCGTTTGTGCCGGGTGCGGGGATGAGCCTGGTGTTCACCTCCGCGTGAAGCACCGGCACCGGGTTCACTTCCTTGGGGAACGCGATGGCGCTCGCCTGCGGCACGGTCACGCCGTTGAGGTGCATCTTGCCGCTGGTGAGGCCGGGGAAGTGCTCGCCCTGCCAGGACGCCGGGTACTTCGCGTCGTCGAGATCGAGCGCGGCCTTCGTTGGGAACAGCGGACGGAAGGTGTCGCACATCACGGCGAGCTCGGCGGTGTGCGTGGCGGCAAGGCTGGCTTCGATCGTGCCGGGGTGCGGGCCGTGGGGGATGCCCTGGGGGTGGGCGGTGAGGCTTCCGACCTCGATGCCCTTGCGGCTGCCGAAGTTGCCTTCGACGTAATAGAGGACTTCGTCGCTGTCGAGGTTGCTGTGGTTGTAGGGGACCTTGATCGACTGGGGGTGGTAGTCGAGCATCCGCGGGCAGAACGAGCAGATCACGAAGTTGTGGGCCTCGAAGGTCTGGTGGATCGGCGGCGGCATGTGGAGCTTGCCGGTGATCGGGCTGAAGTCATCGATGTTGAACGCGTAGGGGTAGTAGCAACCGTCCCAGCCGACGACGTCGAGGGGGTGGTAGTGGTAGATGTACTCGTGGATGAGGTCGCGGGCTTTGATGCGGACGGGGAAGTCGCCCTTGACATCCCAGGTCAGGGGGAGTTCGGGGAGTCGGAGGTCACGCTCGCAGTACGGCGCGTGTTCGAGGAACTGGCCGTGGTCCTTGCTGACGTACCGGCTGGGGGGGCCGTAGTGGGAGCCGTTGGTGGTTTCGATGAGGAGGAAGCGGGAGAACGGTGTGTTCTCGATGGAGGGTCCGCCGTCTGTGGGCTTGCCGTCAGGCCCGTTCTTGCGCGGGTCCCAGACGATGGTGTAGGTGATGCCCTTGGGGATGATGAGGTAGTCCTTCGGGCCGAACTTGATGGTGCCGAGCATGGTGTGGCACACGCCGGAGCCGTAGTGGATGAAGATGCACTCGTCGCCCTGGGCGTTCTTGTAGTGATAGGGCATCTGCTCGGCAGGGTTAC
>CAYZFW010000098.1:0-5032 GCA_964477615.1 uncultured Phycisphaeraceae bacterium
CGGGTGAGGTCGGCGGTGTTGACCTGACCGTCGGGCACGAGGTCGGCGATGCACGGGGCAGGAGTGAAGCAGCCGCTGACGGTGCGGACGATCTCGACGCGGTCGATCTTCCAGCCGGCGAAGTTGTTGGTGAAGCCGTCGACGGTGTCGAAGTTGAAGGCCAGCACGGGTGAGGTGCCGGCGAGGGCGCTCAGGCTGGCCGAGCGCGTGCCCCAGACGGCGCTATTGAGGGTGGGGCGGTCGATCTCGGTGGTGCCGTTGGCGATGACGCTGGCGATATCAAAGCTGGGGGACTGCTCGCGTCCGAGGAACGAGCAGTAACGGAGGGTGAGCGATTCGCCGGTGCCGAGGGCGGGGAGCGCGACGGGCGGCATGGTGAGCGCGCCCTGCTGGCGGTTGAAGTTAACGTTGTAGGTGCAGAGGGAATCACTGCCGAAGTAGGCCCACTGGTCGGCGTCGCAGGGTGAAGGGCTGGGGCATGCGGAGGTGACGTGCCACAGGCCCGTAGCGGACCAGCCGGCGGGGAGGCCAGCGGCGAAACTCTCGGAGAAGATGGTGTCGTCCTGCACGGTGCCGATCTGCAGCGCGACGGGGGTGCCGCCGCCGAGCGGGGTCGCGACGGTGCCGGTGGTGGTGCCGGCGGCCTCGACGTAGAACTGCGGGGCATCGGAGCAGGCGAAGCGCGGGAGGGTGGCGCGGTACTGGGTTCCGCCGAGGGGGAAGAGGGGGCTGGCGGTGAATTCGCCGGAGGGCTGCTTGCGCCACATGACTCGCGCCGAAGCGGGGACGAGTTCGTCTTCGCCCGGATCGATGGTGACGGTGAACTGGGCGTGGGTGTCGCCCGCGACGAGGGAGGGCACGGGGGCGTTGATGGCGATCGAGAGCGGGCGGGGCGGGACGGTGAGCGCGCCGTTCACGGCAAGGCCGAAGCCCTGCAGGCCTTGGTTCACGGCGGCGGCTCGGACGCGGACGGTCCACACGCCGGTTGGCGGGGCGGCGATCGAGACTTGTTCGAGGTTGTTGATGGGGTCGGCGGCGCCGCCGGGGACAGAGAAGCCCGCGGCGTAGACGTTGCCGCGGTAGAGCGTGGCGTCGGGGGCGAGGACTTCGAGATCGAGGTTGTTGACGGTGGGCGTGGCGGCACCCGCGGAGGCGGGCGGCTCGGTCCAGGCGAGGGTGATCTTCAGCGGCTCGGAGGCAGCAGTCACGACGAGGGGATACTCCACGACGCCGCCGGTTGAAAGGCCTGAAGCGTTGCGGACGTCCTGCACGACAAGACGGCGTGATTCCCCGGCGAAATGCAGCGCGGCATCGGCGAGCACACGCCCCCAGCCCTCGCTGCTGTTGGGCACGGTGCCCGCGTAGGAGAGCATGTCAGTGGCGGAGTTGACGATCACGGCTTTCAGCAGCGCGCCCGACGGGGTGAGGGCGTCCGAGGGGCTCGGCGCGCCGCTGGGGTAGTAGCCCTGCGTGAAGTACTCGCGCGTGAGCACGGCGATGCCGGCGACGGCGGGGGTGGCCATGCTGGTGCCAGTGAGCTGCGTCGTGGAGCACGCGCTGAGCACCTGAGCGGCGCTGATGGAGCAGCCGGGGGCGAAGACCTCGGGCTTGCGCCGGCCGTCGATGGTCGGGCCGACGCCGCCGGAGCAGAAGGAGTCCTGAGACGGGAAATCCTGCGAAGCGCCCACGGCGAGGGCGTTCTTGCAGTTCTCGGGGTTCTTCAGTAGGGCCTGGTTGGTGACGGCGAAGAGGACGAGGTCGTCCTCGTTGTTGTACATGAACGAGTCGACGCCGCGGGCGAGGGAGTCGTACTGGGTGGTGGCGTCGTTGCCCCAGGAGTTGGTGTGGACTCTGGCACCCTGGCTGTGGTGGAGGTTGAAGACGGTCATGACGCCGTCTTCGCTGAACGAGGGCGTGGGCGAGTAGACAAACTTGGCGGCGTAGGCGACGCCGCGGTTGTCGTCGAAGGCTCCGGCGTCGCCGACGGCGATGCCCGCGACGTGCGTGCCGTGGGTGGCGAAGTTGAACGTGGTGCTGTTGTACGCGAGGAGTTTGCGGTGAGCAGGCCCTGGGGGCACGGCGTCGACGAAGGCGCAGTGGTTGTAATCCACGCGGCTGTCGGCGATGCCGAGGATCTGCCCGAAGCCGGTGAGGCCGGCCGAGTAGAGCGGCGTGATGTCCTGGGTGTTGCTTTGGACGATCCAGCGCTGGGTGGTATCGCGCTCGACGATCTCCGGGGCGTCTTCCACAAAGCGGACGGCGGGGAGCGAGGCGAGGTTCTTCGCGGCCTCGGCGGGGAGCGAGGCGGTGATGGCGACGCAGCCGCCGATGACCTCGCGGGCGTGGACGGCGGCGCCCTGAGCGCTCTGGATGGCGCGGAGGGTGTCGGCGATCTCCTCCGCGGAAGCGTCCTCGAACAGCGTTACCACGACGGCGGCCTTGCCAACGCGGGCCATCTCGCGGCGCTGCGCGGTGACGAAGGGCACGGCGTTGAGGGTGTTTGTGCGCCGTGCCGCGGGGTCGAGTCGGGCGAGCAGTTTGGCGTGCGGGGGCTGGTCGGCGGCCCCGGGGCGTAGGCGGGCGGCGTAGTTCCCGTCGCCGAGGTAGCCGAGGAGGCGGACGCCGGTGGATTCGAGGTCGCGGCGCTGGGCTTCGGAGAGGGGCGCATCGAACTGGAGGACGACGCGTTCGCTGTCGGCCACGCGGTCGCGCCCGAGGCGCAGGGCGGCGCGGGCTGGGTCGAGGGTCGCACCGGCGAGGCGGATCGGGCGGGGGGCACCGGGCAGGTTCGCCGCCGCGGGCTGGGCCTGGGCGTGAGTCACCCCTGAGGAAACGAGCGCTGTGAGGATTGCGGCTGTCAACGCCGTGGACCGACTGCTGGGGTTGCGATGCGGTTGCGATTGCATGCCTGGCGGTCCTCTTCTTGCGCGTAGGGCGGGCGTTGCTCAATTGTTCCGAGAACAGTTTTATCGGCAACCCCTTGCCGGGGATTCGATCAGGGGCGTGGTTCTCGGGCGTCGGGGGTGGATTGGTTCTTCGTGGAGGATTCGCCGATTGGCCGGTACCGGGTGCGGCGATCGAGGGTGTGGGCCGAAGGTGGGGCGGGACTTGGCGGATTCCCGCCGGGATTGTGGTCCTGGCGTGCTGGTGATGCCGATGGGCGGTTGCGGCGGCGGGCTGGACTCCCGGGAACGGGGCTTGACAGACTCCCGCCGGGGTAGTCTGATAAGGTCTGCGTTCGGACGATTGGATTCAGTTCGGTACGGCTTTGCCCTCTCTCGGAGACTCCTCATGGGGTGTGCGACCAGCGGTCGGCGTGGATTTGGGACTGTTGCGGCCCGTGCGGGTGGTTTCCCGCAGGTGGTTGCTGCGGCGCTGGTGGTGGGCTGTGCCGGGGGCGTGGCGCACGGACAGGCCGATCCAACGCGCCAGCTTGAGCGGGCGGTTCGCTCGGCGGACCAGTCTTGGCGGCTGATGGTCGATCCGAACCTCGGGATCACCGAGCGGTCGCAGATCGACGTCGGCGGCTCGTTCTCGTTCTTCTTCCTCAACCTCAACGACGCCAACGGGAACCACCGGCGGCTGCTTCAGCCCGAGTTCCAGTTGTATGGGCGGGCGTCGGTGGACGGCGTGCACAACTTCTTTGTGCGTTCGCGGTTCCAGTACCGGGACTTTTCGCCGGGGGACAGTTTCGATGATCGGGGCGACCGCTGGACGACGCCTTTCCTCGACCGGTACGTGTACGAGTACGACCATGCGTCGAGCGTGCGGGCGTACCAGGGGAAGACGACAGACTGGAACTTCAATCTGAAGGTCGGCCGCCAGTTCGTGGACTGGGGCGAGGGTGTGGTGCTGTCGGAAGCGCTGTACTCGGTGCGCCCGACGCTGACGCTGGGGCGGTGGAACATCGAGGGCTTGGCGGGCGTGACGCCGGCGGACAAGAGCATCACCGACTTTGACTCGACGCGGGCGGGCTTTGATGACGACACGAAGCGCGGGTACTTCGGCGGGCTGGTGTCGTACCGCTTCGAGAACGCGACGAAACTGTTCGGGTACTTCCTGCACTCGCAGGATTTCAACGACGAGAGCGATCCGCGCGACGCCTTTGCCCCGCTGAACCTGGGTGAGGTGGAGTTCGAGTACAACGCGAACTACGTCGGCATCGGAGCCGAGGGGGCGATCGGGCGGAACTTCGCGTACCTGGGCGAGGTGGTGTACCAGTTCGGCAGTAACCAGTCCGACCCCTTGCAGGGCGAGCAGCAGAGCGAGGAGATCTCGGCGTGGGCGGCCCGCGTGCAGGGCACCTACCTGCTGCTGGATACGAACCAGACGCGCCTGCAGGCCGAGCTGCTCATCACCAGCGGCGACGACGACCGCCTGACGACGACCTCGGGCACCATCGGCGGCAACCGCCCCGGCACCAAGGACAACGCGTTCAACTCGCTGGGCTTTGTCAACACCGGCCTGGCCTTCAGCCCCAGCCTGAGCAACCTCATCACGTTCCGCCTCGGCGGCACGACGTTCCCGTTCAACTCCTACCGCGAGTTCGAGCAGCTCCAGATCGGCGTGGATTTCCTCGTCCACAACAAGTACGAGAGCGATGCGCCGATCGAGGAGGCTACCAGCGACGACTCCTACCTCGGGTCCGAGATCGACTTCTCGCTCAACTACCGCATCACGTCCGATCTGGCGGCGATCTTCCGCTACGGCGCGTTCTTCCCCGGCGACGCGATCGTGGGCGAGACCGAGGTGCGGCACTTCGTGTTCACGGGGTTCACGCTTTCGTTCTGATTTTTCACCGCGGAGGCGCGGAGTTCGCGGAGGGATTCAGGAGAGAGAGAGAGAGAGAGAGAGAGACGCCGCGAGATTCAACTGGGTTTTTTCTGACTTTCATTTTTCGCTTTTCGCTTTTCGCTTTTCACTTCGCCCCCCAGCCATGACCCCCCCCCCCCCCCCCCCCCCCCTTTTTTTTTTTTTTTCCCCCGCAACGGTGCGGCCTTTTTCCTTTTCGCGGGCGGCGGGGGGGGGGGGG
>CAYZFW010000098.1:5042-7735 GCA_964477615.1 uncultured Phycisphaeraceae bacterium
TCCGGATGTTCGCATTTCAGTTTTCGCTCTTCGCTTTTCACACCAAGCCATGACCCGTACCCACCGCCCCACCACTGTTTTTGTGCTGACCCTCGCGGCGATGACCTCGCTTTCCGCGTGCACGCGGACGATGGTGCGGGAGCCGCTGAGCATCGACGGGCCCAAGGCCGACGCGGACGCCGCGGCTCTGGAGTTCTGGCATTCGCTGCCGGGCAAGAGCGCCGTGAGCAACAACGAGGGTCTGCACGGGCTTATCCTGTTTGCCGACGGGAAGGACCCCAGCGAGAACTACGACCAGCGCGTGGCGTACGCGAAGGAGAAGGGCTGGCTAACGCAGAGCTTCAACGAGCCGGGCGACATGGTCATGCAGCGTGGGACGCTGGCCAAGGCGATCGCGGTGGCGACGGACATCAAGGGCGGGGTGATGATGCGGGTGACGAACTCGAGCGGGCGGTACGCCGCGCGGGAGTTGCAGTACCTCGGGATCATGGCCGAAAGCACCGAGCAGCAGGCCCTCAGCGGGCTGGACTACGTGGGTGTGATCTCGAAGATCCAGGATTACCAGGCGATCGAGGCGGCGCGGGCGGAATCGAAGAAGCCGCGGTCGCAGATCAGGCCGGTCCCGCCGCGGGAGCAGAACAACGCGGGCGTGGGCGGCGAGGAGCAGACGAGCGAGGGCACGCCGGCGGCGGCGGACGCGCCCGGGCCGGGGTCGGGCGGGGGCGGATCGAGCCCGCAGTAAGCGTCGGCCACGGCATCGCGTGATGCGCGACGAGCCGCCGCGCGTCTGTGGAAATGGGCGGACCGGAGAGTTCCCCAAGGAACAGCCCCAGGATCATGGAGGAGACGAGGGCCAACGCGAGCAAGGCGGCGTCGCCGGCAGGGGCGAGGGCGGTGGCACCGGTGAAGAACCGTGCCGAGGCGATGGCGCGGGTTCAGTGGGGGATCGGGCTGCTGATCACGCTCGTGATGATGGGGCTGTCCCGCACGGACCTGCTGGACCGGTTGGAGTTCGTGCTGCAGGACTTCAATGCTCAACGATTCACGGCGAATTCCCCGGGGCCAGACCCCCGGATGGTAATGATCGGAATCGACGATGTTTCGATCTCAACCGTCGGAAAATGGCCTTGGCCGCGTGAGCGACTGGCGCAGGTGGTCAGAGAACTCGATCGCGCCGGAGCCGGGGTGATCGCTCTGGACTTGCTGCAAGACGATCCGCAAGCCCCGCGCCCCGAGCTCGATGTCACTGACCCGAGCCGGGTGGTTCGGATGATCGACGGTGACGCCGAGTTCGCTGAGGCGGTCAAGGCTCACGGGCGGGTCGTGTTGGGGGGGAGCTTCCCGTTCGACCGGGCTATGGAGGATGAGCAGACCCGGACGGGTGCGGGGGATGTGTTTCAGACAACGCCCTTGGCCGAGGTGTACCAGGCAATCTCGGAGAACCCGGGGGTGACGGATGAGTCGCTGCGCCGACAGTTTCTGGGGACCGAGGCGTCGAAATCGTCCGGGGCCGGGAGTGACGATCTCATGTCGAAGATTGCCCGGGCGCGAGTCCTGTTTGAGCGTCGCGAGGAGTTCTCGATTCCCGATCCGGGAGGGGAGTACGCGTGGCCCGATTCTTCCGAGCCGGGTCCGCCGGTCGAGAAACTCCTCGCGGCGGGTTCGCGGCTTGCGATCGTCAGTTTCGGCTCCACGGACGTGGACCGGGCGGTCAGGCGCGTACCGATGTGGGTTCGACAGGGTGGGAGGCTCTACCCGACGCTCGGCCTGTCTTCGGCTTCATTGCTGTTGGGGGTCAAGCCACAGGACATCCGGATCGAGGGACGGTTCACCGTTCTTCGGTTGCCGTCGGGGTCTGAGATTCGATTGCGCATGCACCGCGCCGACCTGAAGAACATCGGGGAGATCGACGGGCTCTACTACATCACGTGGCCTCGGGGCGGATCGTGGAAAGAGCAGTTCATTGATCGGGCTGCATTCGAGGAGTGGAAGAGGAACCGGAAACCGCCGGCCAAGATGGAACTGGGATTGCCGGCGCTCGACGGCGAAGCGATGCGGGTGTGCGTGGTGCCGGAGGTATCTCCGCCGAACGACGACCTCTCGGAAGCAGCGCCTGGGACCGATCTGCCGATCGGTAAGCTGCTGGATCCGGTACTCGCGGGGGAACGCCTGCAGGCCAACATTCGGATGATTGACGCGGCACTTGGCCAGGCCGGGCAGTTGGGAGTCGGGCTTGTCGACCGTCAGACGGCACACGCCGAGCGATCGCACAGGCTGCTGAAGGAGTCTCCCGAAACCCCGGGCTGGCGGGAGCTTTACAACGAGCACCGGGCTTCCTGGGTCGGGGCGATGGATGCGGCGAAGATGTTCGTCGAGGGCTTTGCCTCGGTCAACGAAAGCGAACTGAAACCCGAAGAAAAGCAGCAGCTTGACACAGCGTGCGAGTGCTACCGAGGCCTGCTGGTGTCGATTACGGAGAACGACTACGGACTCCGGAACATTGATCGTCTCCGTGCCAGCCTCAAGAAGCGGCTTCAGGGGACACTGTGCATGGTGGGATGGACCAGCACCGGTGCGCTTGCGGACTTTGTGAGGACCAGCATTGATAATCGGACGCCGGGCGTTTATGTCCACGCCGCGATGGCGAACTCGGTGTTTCGCGAGTACGCGAAGGCCGCATCAGGGCCTCTCGT
>CAYZFW010000099.1:0-3263 GCA_964477615.1 uncultured Phycisphaeraceae bacterium
GCCTGCTCGCCAAAGCCAACCAGCATCTCGCGCGTGGCGCCGGGGTTCATCAGCCGGATCTGGATGATGAGTTGCTCACGCCGCGTGCCCGCGGGGAGTTCGTCGGCCATCAGCAAGGCCGCCTCATCCACGAACGCGGCCCGCGCCGCCGGGACGTCCTCCACCACGACCTCATCGCCCGCGTCGGTCGCGTCCGCGAAAGCCGTCCCCCCCAGGCCCGTCGCGGCTTCGATCCGCTCCTCCACCGCCGCGGCGTAATCGACCAGTTCCCGCTCCACCGCCGTACCCGCAGTCTCGTTCAGCGCAACCATCGTCGTGACCTCCGTGTCGGACCAGACTCTTGTGGTGTCAGACTTGCGCGACCGAAGGCTCCGCCCGCATCGCGGCCTCCTCCATCGACGCCACACCCGAACAAGCCGCAGCGTGTAACCACAAGAGACGCGGGCTTGTGGTGCCCCGCGGTGTGCCCACTGCCCCTAGCGGTCTAGCGCGATCAGCCCCTCCCGACCGCACCGGGTACCCTGCAGCCATGAACGCCGTCGTCATCTCTCAGCAGACTCCGCCGGGCGGCAAGGTCGCCGCGTCGATCCGCTCGGTCCCCGATTGGCCAGCCCCCGACGCCCCCGCTGCAGGCGAAGCCCTCATCCGCACCGAGTGCTCCGCGCTCAACCACATGGATATCTGGGTTGGCCTCGGTATCCCCGGCGTCAACCTCACCTATCCGCGCGTCTCAGGCTGCGACGCCTGCGGCACCGTCGAAGCGGTCGGCCCCGGGGTCGACGCAGGATGGATCGGCAAGCGCGTCATCGTCAACGCCGCGTACACCGTCCACCGCCCCGTCCGCCCCATCGATCCGCCAGCCACCGCCTACATCCCCGACCTCGAACTCCTCGGCGAGCACGTCCACGGCTTCCACCGCGAGCGCTTCACCGCACCCGCTGCGAATCTCGCGTGGGTGGGCGATGTCCCCGCGCCCGACGCCGCGGCGTTCGGCCTCACGTTCCTCACCGCGTGGAGCATGATGTGCGTCAAGGGCCACCTCCGCCCCGGCCAGAGCGTGCTCATCACCGGCATCGGCGGCGGCGTGGCGCTCGCGGCCCTCGCCATCGCGAAGTGGATGGCCTGCCCCGTCGTCGTCACCAGCCGGCACCAGTGGAAACTCGACCGCGCCATGAAACTCGGCGCCGACTTCGGCGTGCTGGATTCCGGGGGCGGGGAGGATTGGTCCAAGCAGGTGCGCTCATGGAGCGCCGGCCGCGGCGTCGACATGGCCGTCGATTCCACCGGCAAACCCAGCCACCTTCCATGCATCAAGAGCCTCGCCCGCGGCGGCGCGTACGTCACCCCCGGCAACACCGCCGGCCCCGCCGCCACAACGGACCTGGCCCGCATCTTCTGGAACCAGCTCCGCGTGCTTGGCTCGACGATGGGGACGAGCGACGAACTGCGCGAACTGGCGGCGCTGCTGCGGGCGGGCAAACTCGCACCGGCGGTGGATTCGGTGATCCCCTGGCGCGACGCCGCGAAGGCGTGGGAGAAACTCGAAGACGCCAGCCAGTTCGGCAAGATCGTGCTCGATTGGAGGTGAGCCATTTCCCTGCTCCTCGGCACGTCCCAGGTACGTCGGCTCTCCGAGCCGACTTCTCGCCCGAGCGATCCGCTCACGCCATCCGTTGAAGCGATCCGGTCATGAATCGCCGCCCCTTCCTCACCGCCCGATGGTCCAGCCTCTGCCTCTTCAACTTCGCCGTGGACCGGGCGCTGATCGCCCCGCGTCTGCCGAGGGGATTCACCCCGGACCTGTGGCAGGGCCAGGCCTACGTCAGCATCGTCGCGTTCCAATTTCTCGACACCCGCGTGCTCGGCGTCCGCTGGCCGGGGTTCGTGAACTTCCCCGAGATCAACCTCCGAACCTATGTCGTCGCCCCCGACGGACGCCGCGGCGTCGTGTTTGAGCGCGAGTACGTCCCCAGCCGGCTCGTCGGCCTCATCGCCCGCGCAGCGTACAACGAGCCGTACAGCGCCGCCGCCATGTCCATGGACGTGCATTTGCAAAGCAACACCATCACCGCGAGATACACGATGGCCAAAGCCGCCACCACGGGCGTGATCGAAGTCAGCGCCGACGCCGCGCCGCAGTCGCCGTCACCGGAAGGTTCTCTCGAACACCACTTCAAGGAGCACCAGTGGGGCTTCGGCGTCACGCGTGGCGGACGCACCTTGGTGTACGAAGTGCGCCACCCCGCATGGCGGACCCACCGAGTCACGGAATCACGGTGCGAGATCGACTGGGCCGCGCTCTACAGTCCGCGCTGGGCCTGCATGAACGGTCGCTGCGCCGATTCGGTGGTGTTCGCCGAGGGCTCGCGCGTCGAGGTGTACCCGGGCGGGCAGTACCGGGAGCCCAGCCCGTAGAAACCCGGAGAGCACTGCCCCGCGCCTCAACCTTTCCTGAGCAGTCTCGCTTCCGCCTCCGTCGCGCCAATGCCCGCCACCCGCAGCACCTTCATCGCCGACGCCGCGCCCGACACCAAAGTCACCTCTCGCTCCGCAACACCCGCCGCCCGCGCGATCAGGGCCACAATCGCAGCGTTCGCGCGTCCGCCCTCCGGCGGCTGGCTTACCCGCACTTTCAGCCGGTCGCCGTGAGGCCCGACGATCTCGTCCCGCTTGGCCCCCGGCACCGCCTTGATGCGAACGAGAACCCCGCCGTCGCTTGCTGAGGAGATGATGGCTGGCACGGGCGTCACATCGCAGCGTACGCCGTTCCAATCACAAGGATCGCAGCGGAAGGGCCGAGAATCTGGCGGGCCCCCAGGCCGGCGGAACCGCAGCAGACTGAGCGAGTCTGATGAAGGTCGCACCGCTTGGATGGGAACCTCAAATGCCCGGTTCTCGTAGCCATTGCGGACACCAGAGCCGGACCGTCTCACACGCCCCGATCAGATTGAACCCCTCGCCGTCTCCAATCCCCGATCCCGCTCCCGCCGGGCCGCGGCGCGCCATGAAGCGGGCGACCACCACGGCACCGATCGAGGTGGATTCGCCGTCGCGTGACGTCTTCTCCTCCGGTTCGCTCCGCATCGGCACGTTCCGTGCGCCGGTGTCGCACGCCTGCTGGCGGCGTGAGAACCGCATCACGGGCGGGCCGGTGGTGGTTTTCCCTCGCGTCCCGGTGGTCATCGACACGCCGGCCGGCGGTCGTGTCACCGCCGACGCCGGGCGGGTCATGTTCTACAACGACGCCCAGCCCTATCAGCGCC
>CAYZFW010000099.1:3363-7728 GCA_964477615.1 uncultured Phycisphaeraceae bacterium
CTGGACGACATCGCGGCGGGCGTTGGCCTCTCGGCGTTCCACCTGGCGCGCGTGTTCCGTGCCCACGCCGGGCGGTCGCTCCACGCACACGTGACACACCTGCGCCTCGCCGAGGCGCTCGAACGCCTCGAAGACCCGCGCTGCCCCATCACGCAGCTCGCGATGGACCTGGGGTACAGCAGCCACGCGCACTTCACCGGCGCGTTCGGACGGGTGTTTGGCGCGGCGCCCTCGGCGCTGCGTGGCCGGCGTGAACGGCTCGACCACGCACGCTCCGCGCACGGATTCGCCGCGTAAGCACGGATTTGGAAGCCAGTCGCGCCGGCGCGGGTAGGTTCGGGGTGTCGTGCTGTGTCAGGCGCGCGACCGCGCGCCGCCAGACCACCGAGAACCCCACCCCGGAGCCCACCATGCGCCGCACCGCCCTCACCGCCGCGTCCGTCTTCGCCGCCGCGTTCTCGTCCAACCAAGCATGCCGCGGCGCAAGGTTCGTCGAGCCCGGCGTGCAGGTCCTGCACACACTGACCGATGCGACCGCGCCCCTCGGCACCAACTTCGGCTGGGCCGTGAGTGAACTCCGAGACATCAACAACGACGGCGCCGACGACCTCATCGTGAGTTGCCCCACCCACCCCGCGGCCGGAACGGGCGCCGGCAAGGCATACGTCTACTCGGGCAAGACCGGCTTGCTGATCTACTCGTGGCTCGGCGCTGGAGCGGGTGCCACGTTTGGGCAGTCCATCGCCGACGCCGGAGACGTTGACGCCGACGGCACGCACGACATCGTCGTCGGGGCCCGCGGCGGGTCAACAGTCAACGGCCGCGCCGTCGTTTTCTCGGGTGCCACCGGGCTCCCCATCCGTACCTTCACCGGCACGGCCCCGGACCTCTTCGGATTTGCAGTCGCGGGCCCGGGCGATGTCAACGGCGACGGCCATGCCGATATCGCCGTCAGCGCCCCCACCACCGGCGCGGGCACGGGCTACGTCTCGGTCTTCTCGGGCGCGGACTCGTCCCTGCTCTTCCGCGTCAACGCCGACGCGCCGGGCGGTCGCTTCGGCACCGGCTTGGGCCCCGCGGGCGATGTCGATCACGACGGACGCGGCGACCTCATCCTCGGCGCCCGCGACTCCGGGCCGGGACTCCGCGGACGCGCCTATGTCCTCTCGGGGCTCGACGGCTCGCGCATCCGGCCATTCCTTGACCCCGACCAGACCACCGGCGTCGATCTCGGCTGGTTCTTCGTCTCAGGCTGCGGCGATGTCAACGCCGACGGAACCAACGACCTCTACGCCGGCGATTTCAACGACAGCACCGGAGGCGTCCCCGGTGCGGGCTCTTCGTACGTCTGGTCCGGCGTGGACGGCTCGCTCCTCCGCCGATTCACCGGCGCACCCGGCGACGGCATGGGACCCGGCCGCGGCGCACGCGATATCGACGGCGACGGCCTCCCCGATGTTGTGCTCGGCCTTTACACCAACTCCACGGGAGCGGGCGGGGCCGGGGCCATCGAGGTCCGCTCGGCCGTCTCGGGCGACCTCATCCGCCGCATCACCAGCACCACCGCCTCGGAGGCTTTCGGCTTCGATGCCGTGGGCATCGGCGACGTGAACAACGACTGCTCGAACGACCTGCTCGTCTCCGCCGCCTCGAGGAACACCGTCTACGTCATCGCAGGCGTCCCGCGCCCCGTCGTCGGCGACTTGAACGCCGACCGTCGCGTGGACACCCAGGACCTCGTCTCCTTCCTCGGGCAGTTCGGCCAGAGCGTCACCCCCGGCACCGCTGCCGACCTGAACGCCGACGGCGTCGTCAACGTGCTCGACCTCACCATCTTCCTCGGCGCCTTCGGCAAGGTCTGCGCCTGAACCGCGGAGCGTCGCCCGACCGATATCCAACGGTCCGATGCGCCCACCGGAACCCATCCTGGTCATCAACGACGGCTCCGTCGCCGCCCTTGTGGCGTGCCTGCTCGCGCCCGAACTCAGCAAGGTCACCGTCTGGGTGCCCCCCGCGGGGTCGTCGCTCCGCGGCGTCGGGGCCGACGAAGCGTCACAGATGTCGCTGGTGTCCCAGCAGTCGGACCTGCTGGGGTACGAGCGCGTGGTCACGCCGGCACCGCTGGCCCGACCGGTCGCGGAGCGGTGGATCGAGCAGCCCGCGAGCCTGCTGCTCGCTCTCGCCGATGCCCGCCGCCTGGGTTGTACACGGGTGGTGTGGCCGGTGGTCCACGGCGAGAGCCCCGCCGAGATGCTGGAAGCCGCCGAACGTGCCGCGCTGGTCAACCGGCTGTGCTGGCTCGGCGAGCCCGAACGAGCGGCCTCCGACCCCGGCAGCGCCGAAGCCGGTGGGATGGGCGGCGCGGGCGGGCAGGGTGGGATGGGTGCCGGACCCCAGACCATCCGACTTGAGACGCCATTTGTTGACCTGACCCCATCACAGGTGATGGACATGGCGCGAGACCTGGACGCCCCGCTGCAGACATGCTGGTGGGACGCCGGGGTGATGGTGTAAACTGGCGGCGGTCACCCGACGCGCTGCCAAGAGTGCCGTCTGTTCGGTATCCGGATGGGTTTTTCTCATGAGTTGCGACTCTGCGGCACCCTGCTACAATACTCTGCTCGGCATCGCACGCCGGGGATGCTGGGTTTGGTCCGCCCGCCGGGCAAGGCCGGTGGGCCGCTCCGCATCGCTCAATTGAGAAACTGTTTTCGTCCCTTTTCAGCCCTTTCAGCGTTCCCGCTCGGGCCAGGAGTTTCATCGATGTACGCCATCTTCGAAGACAGCGGCACCCAGCTCAAGGCTCAGGTCGGCGACATGCTCATCATTGATCTGCGGGAACTCCCCGCCGACGCCAAGAGCGTGACCTTCGAGCGCGTCCTGCTCGTCAGCGGCGACAAGGGCGCGACCGTCGGCAACCCCTACCTCAAGGGCGCCAAGATCGTCGCCGATGTGATCGAACGCGAGTTCAAGGACGAGAAGCTCGACATCGTGAAGTACAAGCGCCGCAAGGGCTTCAAGAAGAAGCAGGGCCACCGCCAGCGCTACATGCGGGTGAAGGTGACCGCGATCAACGCCTGAGCGCGGTGATGCGCGGCTCGGTTGGTTGATTTCGCTTTGATCAGACTGGGATTTCTTTTGGGCCGCCTGAATGGGCGGCCTGTTCTTTTTGTGGTCTCGAACCCGCGGATGCCATGCCACGATATTCGGCTTCCGAGCCGAGCGTCGTGCCCGGACGCCAAACTGTTACCCACGACACCAGGCACGACGGGCCGCGGAAGGCCCATCGGGGCACGGGTCTCATCCGCCGAGGTGTCAGGCATCGGTCAGTTGACCGGAATGAGAAAAGGGCACGATCCCGCAACTGGATCGTGCCTCATAAAAGACTATGACTCTGATGGGCTTGCTGGCAGTGCCTGAATTAGCGGCGACGCCGAGCCAACATCATCGTGCTGGCGATTCCGACAAGTCCGAATGCGGCGGGCGAGGGGACGCCGAATCGCAAGTTGGAGATGTACTGGTTGGAGCCGCCGTTGCCGAAATTATCCCCGGTGGAAGAGGTGAAGCCAACGTACGCGGTCTGGGCACCCACTCTTGTGGCGATTGAACCGACGACGTAGTTGCGGCTGAACTCCGCGCCAGTACCAATTGCGGGGTCGTCCACCGACACAGTCAGGACCGAGCCGATGTAGGAGAGAGTCACGTTCAAGTCTCTGAAGTTGAACGCGTTTGCAGGCGTCATGTCTTGAAAGCCACCACCGAACGCACCGTTGTACGCCACACCGTTCAAGGTGCGCCCGGGGCCGGTGTCGTTGCCTAGAAACGTACCGACACTGTTGGCGATACCAGTGAAGCCGTAGCCCCCGGCACCAGATCCCACCGCCGAAGGCCCACGCGGGTCATTGTGGATGACGAACCCGATTCCCTGCCCAACCAAGCAGGCATTGATGTTGGTCGCGCGGTAGGTGAACGACGCCGTGAACTCGGTGATGTTCTGAGGCGTGTTGAAGAACACGCTGCGCCGCTGACCGTTCCCGGTGGTCAGATGGATGGAGTCCGAATTCGGGAGGTCGGCGGGCGTACCTCCGTCGAGCTGGTTGTAGGTCCATCCGTTGAGGTTGTTGAAGCCGGGCACCTCCCCAAGTGCGAGCGCGGGGCAACTCAGCACAACGAACACGGCAGTCGCCATCGACGTGCGTTTTGCGAAGGAAACGAGGCTGATTTTCTTGGCGAACATGTGAACACTCCCAGTTCTTTGGTGGCTGTGCGGCACCGTGGTGAACGGCTGTGTTCTTCTCTCCTGACGTTATGGGAGGCTAGGCCCCCCCCCCCCCCCCCCCCCTCGCCGTACCATTGAAAATCTGC
>CAYZFW010000100.1:0-7727 GCA_964477615.1 uncultured Phycisphaeraceae bacterium
CCCCGACCTGCTTCCCGACACCACGCTGCTCTCCATCGGGCAGGTGCAACTGAAACTGATCGACGTGGTGGGGGCGGGCACCGCCATCTTGCTCATGGTCGCACTCGAATGGCTCGTGTTCCACACCAAGATCGGGCGAGCCATGCGGGCCACCAGCCACAACGTCAACGTCGCGGCGCTGATGGGCATCCCGGTGAATCGGGTCATCTCGTTTACGTTCGTGCTGGGCTCGATGCTCGCGGCGGCGGGTGGGTTCCTGTGGGCGCTCAAGTACCAGACGATCAAGCAGACAGCGGACTCTTCGTGGGTGCTGCTGGGGCTGAAGGCGTTTGTCGCCGCGGTGGTGGGGGGGATCGGCAACGTCCGTGGGGCGATGCTGGGCGGGCTGGCGATCGGTCTCATCGAGCAGTTCGGGGCGGCGTATCTCTCGTCGAGCATGAAGGACGTGTACGTGTTCACGATCCTCATCATCGTGCTGCTGGTGAGGCCCAGCGGGCTCTTGGGGAAGGCGACCATCGAGAAGGTGTGAGGGGGGAAGGCATCTGGCATCGGGCACTGGGCATCAGGAAAAGCAGCAAAGCAGCAAAGCAACAAATGAGCAAAGCAGAAAAGCAGCAATGCAGACAAAGAGACATCGGATGACCAACCTCCTGATCCAAGCCGTTGTGCCCGCACTCAGCGCCATGTCGGACGACCACTCCGACTTTGCTGCTTTGCTGCTTTGCTGATTTGCTGCTTTCCCCCCTCAAGCCCGTGTCATCACCCTCCCCAAATCTCCCCGCTCTCATCGCGTCCAACCGACCGGCGGCCGGTCCCACGCTGCTGCGCTCGGTGCTGCCGGTGGTTGTCATCGCGGCCCTCGCCGTGCTCGCTCAGGCGGTGTTGAAGGACGCCGTGGGGCCGTACTGGGCCGATCTTTCGATCACCATCGGCGTGAACATCATGCTGGCGGTGTCGCTGACGATTGTGAACGGGTTCACGGGGCAGTTCTCGATGGGGCACGCGGGGTTCCTCGCGGTGGGCGGGTATGTGTCGGGCGCGGTGTCGTACTACTTCTCGCTGACGCAGTGGGGGAGTGCCGCGGCGGCGGGGGGCAAACTCAGCGGGATGCCGATGACCACCGAGGGGCTGGCCTGGTTTGCATCGGGGGACCTGATGTTCCCTGTGGCTCTGCTGTGCGGCGGTCTGGTGTCGGCGCTGCTCGGGCTGGCGGTCGGGCTGCCTTCGCTGCGGCTGAGGGGTGACTACCTCGCCATCGTGACGCTGGGCTTCGGCGAGATCATCCGTGTGCTCATCCAACAGACTGGCCCGGCGCTCAAGACGCCCGAGGCCGCCGATCAGGCGGGGATCATCGGGATGGCGACCGGCCTGGGCGGGGCGCTGGGCTTTGGGGGCTTGCCGAAGTACACCAGCATGTTCTGGGTGGTCTTGTTCGCGGGGCTGACGATGCTCATCGCCTACCGCATCAAGACATCAACCTCCGGCCGGGCCATGCTGAGCGTGCGTGAGGACGAAATCGCCGCGGAGGCGATGGGTGTGAACACCACGCGGACGAAGGTGTGGGCGTTCGTGATCGCGGCGTTCTTCGCGGGGATCGCGGGCGGCCTGTACGCGCACAAGCTGGGGGTGGCGCTGGGGCCGGTGGACGCGGGGTTCCAGCGGTCCTTCGACATCATCATCATGGTGGTGCTGGGCGGGCTGGGGAGTATCAGCGGGGCGGCGCTGGCGGCGGTGGTGGTGACGATCCTGCCCGAGTACCTGCGTGCGGTGGCCGACTACCGCATGATCATCTTCGCCCTCGCGCTCATCCTGATGATGATCCTGCGGCCGAAGGGGCTGCTGGGGGTGCGCGAGGTGTGGGACGCCGATCTGTGGCGTTCGATCTTCAGACGGGGCGGGAAGCCCAAGGGGGGCAAGTGACGCTCCTCAGCGCCTTAGGCGTGTCGAAGTCTTTCGGTGGCCTCAAGGCCGTGCAGGGGTTCGCGCTCGAACTGCCTGCCCGCGGGCTGTACGGCCTCATCGGTCCCAACGGCGCTGGGAAGACCACCGTCTTCAATCTCCTCACCGGCGTGTACAAGCCCGACGAGGGCTCGGTGAAGCTCGGCGGACGCGAACTCACCCGGCTTCGGCCGTACCAGATCGCGGCGGAAGGAGTGGCACGCACGTTCCAGAACATCCGACTGTTCGGCGAGCTCAGTGTGATCGACAACCTGCGCGTTGCGTGCCACCTGCGCTGCCCGCACGGCATGCCCGCCGCGGTGCTGCGACTGCCCAGCCACCGGGCGCAGGAGCGGGCGCTGACCGATCGCTGCGAGCGTCTGCTGGGGATGTTCAACCTTTCGACACGGGCCCACGAACAGGCCCGCAACCTGCCCTACGGCGACCAGCGAAGACTGGAAATCGCCCGGGCCATCGCCACGGGGCCGAAGGTGCTGCTGCTCGATGAGCCGGCCGCGGGCATGAACCCGCAGGAGAAGAAGGAACTGCGGACGCTGATCCGCTCGGTGCGTGACACGTTCGACCTTGCGGTGCTGCTCATCGAGCACGACATGGGCGTGGTGATGGATTTGTGCGAGCGGATCACCGTGCTCGACTACGGCAAGATCATCGCCCACGGCCCGCCGGAACAGGTGCAGAAGGACCCGAAAGTGATCGAGGCGTATCTGGGGGCGCCGGCGGCGTAGACACCATGGCTTTGCTTGAGATCAACAACCTCGTCGTCCGCTACGGCGCCATCGAAGCGCTGCACGGTGTTTCGCTCAGCGTGGAGCAGGGGCAGATTGTCACGCTGATCGGGTGCAACGGTGCCGGGAAGTCCACCACGCTCCGCGCGGTTTCCGGGTTGCTGAAGCCTGTTAAGGGTGAGGTGCGGTTCGACGGCACAGTGATCACCGGCGTGCCGCCGCACCTGATCGTGCGGATGGGAGTTGCGCACTCGCCCGAGGGGCGGGGCGTGTTCCCGCAGATGACCGTCGATGAGAATCTCGAACTCGGGGCCTTCGCCCGCCCGCGCTCCGAGCGTGAGCAGATCAGGAAAGACCGCGAGAAGTCGCTGGACCTGTTCCCGCGCCTCCGCGAACGCCTCAAGCAACTCGCGGGAACGCTCTCAGGCGGGGAACAGCAGATGCTGGCCATGGCCCGCGCCCTTCTGGCCCGCCCACGGCTGCTCCTGCTTGATGAGCCGAGCCTGGGCTTGGCGCCGCAGGTGGTTCAGACGATTTTCAAGATCATCCGCGACATCAACGCCGCCGGCACCACCATTCTGCTGGTCGAGCAGAACGCCCACATGGCCCTGCAGGTGGCCCACCACGGGTACGTGCTGGAGACGGGCAAGATCGCGATGAGCGATTCGGCGCGTGTGCTCGAAGCCAGCGACGAGGTGCGCAAGGCGTATCTGGGGATTGGGTAGGTCGGCTCTCCGAGCCGATGTCTCGTCTCGTCGCCCCAACAAGCCTTCATGAAACAGGCCGGATTGCCCAAAGCAACCCGGCCCGTCGGCCTACTGCTCAATCCCCACTGCCGATCAGATGTTGCAGTTATTCCCGAACTTCCCGAGGAAGATCACCAGATCAGCGGTGTTCACCGCGCCGTCGCCGTTGAGGTCGATTGACCCGCACGGGCTGGAGAGCAGCCCGAAGTTGCCCAGGAAGCGGGTGAGGTCGATGGTGTTGACGAACCCGTCGCCGGTGTAGTCGCCGGGGCATGAGAACCACGAATTCTCGTACGCACCGATATCTGCGGCGGGGTTCGTGCCCGTATTGACCATTCCTGGATCGTCGAACACGCGCGAGACCCGGTCGAGATCGACCTCGATTTGCTCGAACAAGTTCCCGTCACCGTCGGTGTCGCCGAAGTCGTTGGGGATGAGCCCGCCGTTGCCCGCGTCGATGGCGAGTGATCCGGGGTTCAGGCGGAAGTTGTCGTCGCCCGTGCCGAGGTTGCCGTCGGGGCCGAAGGGGTCGACGAAGCACGGGTCGGTGAAGCGGCAGTCGGTGCCAATCAAGGGCCCAGCGGGGAAGACGCACGAAAGAATCTGCGTGCCCGGGCTGTTGAAAACCTGGATCTGGGACGACTGCGGACTGGTATTCGAGCCGCCCTGGCTGCCCCAGAAAATGCAGTTGGTGAGCACGGAGTCCGGGGCGTTGAGCAGGCCGAATCCCCCGCTCGAGTTTGTGATTGCCCGGTTGTGCGCAAACGTACACGAAGCGAAGCGCACACCCTCCGAGAGTTGCACCTCGACCGGAGAAATGAGGCTTTGGTTCCCGGCAAACAGGCAGTTCGTCACCATTACCGACTGCGGCGCTACGTTGACGACAGAAAGCGCCGCACCCCTGTCCCCGTTGTTGTCACGGAAGACGCAGTTTGTGATGCGCAGCGGCAGTTCAACAGTTCGGACTCGCATCCCGGCACCGAACTCTGCTGCGCCGGTGTCCGGGTCAGACCCTTCACCACCACGGATCGTGAACCCATCGAACACGCGGAACGAGGTGACCGGGGGATTGTTGGGTTCGATGCCGATATCGACGACGCTGATGCTGTTGTCGGATCGGTTGGCGAAGCCCGGCAGGTCGTCGCCGTTGATATCACCCGAGAGAATTGTCAGGTGGATCGCGGGGTTGCGCTGGGCGCGGGCGGACTCGTTGCCGGCGAACCCGCCGTACACCTTCGCGCCGCGTCTGACCGTGAACGACTGGTGCCTCGGGTTGGTATCGCCCGGAAGGGCGGGCACATAGGTTCCTGCGGCGACCCACACCTCGTCGCCGTCGACCACCGTCGCGAGGGCGTCCTGCAGTTTGCGGTAGGCGTTGTTCCACGAGGTGCCGTTGTTGGCCCCCACGGCGTTGAACTTGACATACCGGACGGCGGCCTGGGCGGTGTTCACGCCCACAAGCGTGGCCGTACCGGCAGCAATGGCGAGCGTGCGGAGTGTTGCGTTCCGGGAGATCATGGTTGTCTTCTTTCTCGGTTCGGGGTGCTGATTCGGAGATGTCTCACTCTCTAAGTGCCGGCCCGCGCGGCGTGTGACACTCGAAGTGAGTATTTCTTGGGACAGGTGCGATCCGCTGCTTCGTCGGAGAAACAGCCGGAGAAGGAGAAAACCACGGACGCCGCAGAGTGCGCCCGTGGCCTTCGCCCCACCCATGCCCTCGTCGTGGCGGACCCGGACGACCGACTGGTGCGAGGGATCCGCAGCATCACACCTCATGCACGCCGGCGTCGAAGCGCGCCAATCCCCGCCAGAGTCAGCAGCCCCGCCGCGCCCGGCGTTGGCACCGCCGTCAGCGAGACGTCATCCATGTACCACGCCGCGTTGTTGTCGAATCCCTTGAAGACCAGGCGGTAGTAGTCCCCGGCGGCGGGCACCGTGAAGTTCAGCGTCACCTGCTCCCACGATTCCAGCCCCGTGCCGACGATCCCGGTGGTGATGATCGACTCGGGGGCGTCGGAGGCGAAGATCGAGACTTCCAGCAGGTCGTTGTCCACGCCGAGGTTATGCACCCAGAACGACAGCTCGTACTGCTGGTTGTTCGTGAACGCGACGGCCTGCGACAGGTTGATGACACCGGCGGCCTCGCCGAAGAGGAACGAGCGGCTGCCGGTGAAGGCGGTGTCGGTCGAGTAGCCCTGGGTGTCGCCGAGGGTGAACAGGACCGCCCAGGCGTCGTTGTTCTCGAAGCCGGGGTTGGTGAGAATGTTGGCGTGCGCCGCACCACAGATCGCGGTGAGCGAGGCGGCAACGAGGGCGAGGCGGGTCTTGCTGGTCATTGGTCTCTCCGAGGAAGGTGGTGAAGGTGCCCTCCGGCTCTCGGCGTGGCGCCGAACAACACCGGACGGGTCTCCTCAGGGAGTGCGCGTTCCACCGCCGTGTGACGCTGGCTGGAGAGAAATGTGCGGGTCCCGGCCGGCCTATTTCGCGCGGTACTTCGCGGCCTCGTCGGGCTTGCCCCAGGCCTCATAGAACTCGACCAGGCGGCGATCCAGCCTGCGGAGCACGTCCTCGTGCAAGCCGCCCTTGCCCACATGGTCCGCACGCCCCGCGAGCAGCAGCGGCTCGGCTTCGGCGTAGCGTTTCAGCTTCATGTAGCAGGTCCCCAGCACCCACTTGCCGGTGGCGATCTTGTCGTCCTCTCGCTGCGGGCCCGCGGCGTACTCATCGAGTACCGGCGTGAAGACGTCGATGGCTTCCTGCGCCCGGCCCTCTTGTGAAGCGATGATCCGCGCCCAGCTCATCGCCGCTGCGTACACCGCCGAGTTCCCCGGCGGGAGCTGGGGGCGCAGGCCGTCGAATGCGCGCCGGTACCACGTGGCGCTCTCCTCCGTGCGACCCGCAAACGACAGCACCCCGGCGAGTTCGATCATCGTGAGGTGTCGTTGGAAGCTCGCCGCGCCCTCCTTCTTCTCCTGGATGTCCATGAGTTTCGTGAGCGCCGCGACCGCCTCGTCTGCCCGGCCGGTGTACCCCGCTGCGCCCGCCATCAACCTCAGGGCCGTCATGCCCTCGCTCGTCTCGCTGCGCCCCTGGCGCTCGAACGCTTCCACGACGGGCTTGACCGCGGCGTAGGCGTCCTCGAAGCGGTGGTTCCCGCCGAGAAACGTCGAGTAGTCCATCTCGATCCCCAGGCTCACGTCGTGCTCTGCAGGGAGCACGCGCCGGGCCTGATCCGTCGCTGCCTGGAGCTCCGCCGACGTCTCCGGCGTGTCCGCCATGTTCCATCGCAGCGTCGCCAGCGCGTGCCGGAGGCGGATCGTCGGGGCGGCGTCGACCCCGAGCTCGGCGCGGAGCAGGGCGAGCCCGCGGGCCCACTGCTCCGCCGCGGCCTCCTGGTCGCCCAGCCCGTTGAAGACGAATCCGATCGATTCTCGAACGTTGGCTTCAAGCTCCGGCTGGGCGCGGAAGCGCGGCTCGATGGTGCCGACGGTGAGTCGCACGGCATCGAGCATCGTCGCGTCTTTGCCGAGGATCTGCGGGTCCGCGGCGCCCATCACGCCCTGCAAAAAGTCATTCACGGCCTGCGCGCTGGCGCGGGCCTTCTCAGTTTCCTTCAGTTGTGCGGCGGTCGCAGCTTCCGCCGCCAGGGCTCGGTCGCGTTCGTTCCCGATATTCACGATGTAGCGCCACAGCCCGCCCGACCCGAGCACGGTCATCAGCAGCAGCAGGCCGACCACAGCGCGGTTGCGCATGGCCCACATGACGGTTGCCCGAAGCGTGCCCGCGGGGCGGGCCGAGACGGGGCGGCCGTCGAGGTACGCGGTGAGATCGTCGGCCATCGCCTGGGCCGAGAGGTAGCGGCTCTTGGCATCGGGCGACATGGCGCGGTCGCAGATTGCGGTGAGATCGGCGGGGAGATCGGCCCGGACTTCCGAAAGCGGGCGGCACTCGAAGCGCCGGACCTGCTCGATGACGTCCCACCGCTCGTCCTTGCTGTGGCGGCCCGAGGGCGCAAAGGGCAGCGTGGCGGTGAGAACGAAGCGGAGCGTGGCACCGAGTGAGAAAACGTCCGAAGAGGGCGTGGCGGGCTCGCCGCGGGCCTGCTCGGGGGCCATAAAGGCGGGGGTGCCTGTGATTCGCCCGCTGCCGAGCGTGCGGGTGATGGTGCCTTGGGAGGCTGAGGGCGGCGCGACGTCATCGCGTGCCGAGAGGGCCGAGAGGCCGAAGTCCGCGACCATCGGTCTGCCCGAGGGGGTGACCATGATGTTCGAGGGCTTGAGGTCGCGGTGCACGATGC
>CAYZFW010000101.1:0-7724 GCA_964477615.1 uncultured Phycisphaeraceae bacterium
ACGACGAGGTCGTCGGGCCGCTCGGCGACCTCGGGGTCGAGGTTGTTCATGAGCATGCGCATGGCGGCCTCGGCCTGCCAGGACTTGCAGGAAAGGGTCGTGCCTCGGGGGGCGCGGACGAGGCGGGGGGCGTGCGCGGTGGCGGCGGATGGGGTCATGGGGGCATGGTACGCGGTGGCTTGCGGGGGCTTGAACGGCGGAGCACCGAAGTCGGCTTCGGAAAGCCGACTTCGGTGGCACGGGTCCGGGTTGCTTTTGGCCTCAGTTACCCGCGGCCGCGGTTTCTATGATCGGGCATGGCAAGAATGCTGGGGAAAGTGGCGTTGGTGACCGGTGCGGCCCGGGGCATCGGGCGGGCGTGTGCGGAGTGCTTCGCGCGTGAGGGTGCCCGTGTTGTCGTGACGGATCTCGACGGTGAGGGTGCCGAGCGGGTCGCGCACGCAATCGGTCCCTCGGCGGTCGCCATTGCGCTGGATGTGCGGAATGAGGAGCACTGGCGGAGCGCCGTCGAGCACACCGTACGGCGGTTCGGCGCGCTCCACGTGCTGGTGAACAATGCGGGGATCACCGGATTCGATCCGCCGATGGGGCCGCACGACCCGGAGCACGCTTCCTTGGAGGCGTGGCGGGCCGTCCACGCGACCAATCTCGACGGCGTGTTCCTGGGCTGCAAGCACGCGATCGCGGCGATGAAACCCCCCGCGGGCGGCGGTTCCATCGTGAACATCTCTTCGCGTTCAGGGCTGGTGGGCATCCCGCGTGCGGCGGCGTACGCGTCGAGCAAGGCCGCCGTGCGGAACCACACCAAGACGGTGGCGCTCTACTGCGCCGAGATGGGGTACCCCGTGCGCTGCAACTCCATCCATCCCGGGGCGATCCTGACCCCGATGTGGGAGCCGATGCTTGGCTCCACCGAGGCGGAGCGTGAGGCGGCGATCCGCGGGTTCGCCGCGGAGGTGCCGCTGGGCCGGATGGGCACGCCCGAGGACGTGGCCCTGATGGCCCTGTACCTGGGGTCCGATGAATCGGCGTACGTCACCGGCGGCGAGTTCGTGATCGACGGCGGCATCCTCGCGGGCTCGGCGGCGACGCCGAAGCAGTCGTGAACGGTGCTGCCGCGACTGTTCAGCGCAGCCCCTTCACCGCGGCGATCACGTCATCCGGTTTGGCCCGCTTGGAGTAGTCCGGATCAAAGTGGACGAAGCGGACGGTGCCCTCGGTATCGATGAGGTACGTGGCGGGGACGGGGAGTTGCCACTGGCCGTTCTCGTTGTGCTTGCCGAGGTCGATGCCGTAGCCCTCGTACTTCTTCTTGGTTTTCTCGTCGATGTCGAAGAGGGTCTTGTACGCGCGGCAGGCGGTGCCGCTGGCGTCGGCGAGGAGTTTGTAGTCGAGTTTGTGCTTGTCCTGCGTCTTGGTTGCGAGCGAGGGCTTCTCCATGGCCACGGCGACGAGTTCGGCGCCGGCGGCGTTGAGCTCCTTCACTTTGCCCTGCCAGGCTTCGAGGGACTTGGTGCAGTAAGGACACCAGCCGCCGCGGTAGAAGACGACGACGACGGGCTTGTCTTTCCAGAGGGTGGTGGTGCTGATTCTTGCGCCGGTTTTGGCGTCGATGAGTTCGGCGTCTGGGGCGGTTTCGCCGAGTTTGAGTCCTGTAGGTGCGGGGGTGGTCGCGGTGCTGCCGGTGGCGGCGGGTGCGTCGCCGGCGGAGGTTGTGCTGGTCAGGGCGAAAGGCGCACTGGCGAGCGTGGCGATGAGCAGTGCGGAGGCGATAGCGGCGGGGTTGCGACCGGTGGGCAGTGCGGGCATGTGCGTTCCTCGGGGGGCGGGGGGCCTAGGGCGGGGTGCGGGGCGTGAGTGGCGGTGGTTCGATGCCTCGGTGCCCCTTCGCGTTGCACGGTTTGGCGCGTTCTGGCTATGATCGGGACCGCATGACAACCCTTGCCGCGACACCTCTTGAGAACTACTTCCCCGTCTTCGTCCTCTTGATGATGGCGATCGGGTTTGCGTTTGCGAACGTGGTGCTGACGCGGTTCCTGGGGCCGATGCGGAGCGGGAAGACAAAGGACGAGACGTACGAATCGGGCATGACCCCGATCGGGACGGCACGCAAGCGGTTCAACGTGCGGTTCTACATTCTGGCGATGACGTTCCTCGTGTTCGACGTCGAAGTGATCTTCCTCTACCCGTGGGCGACGACGTTTGCGAACATCGATCCGGCGGGGGAGCACGGCACGGTGTTCCTCGGGCGCGTGCTGTTCTTCATGGCGACGACGGTGATCGCGTACGTGTACGGGTACCGCAAGGGGATTTTCCGGTTCGATTGAGGCCTTACCCGGTTACTCGGCGGCGACTGGGTTCTCAATCGCCCCGATCTTCTCGATCTCAACGCGGACGCGGTCGCCCGCGCGGAGATACCGCGGCGGGGTGCGGCTCATGCCGACGCCGCTGGGGGTGCCGGTGAGGATCAGCGTTCCCGCGGGCAGGGTGGTGCCGCGTGAGAGGTCGGCGATGAGGTTGAACACGGAGAAGATCATGTCTCCGGTGTTTGCGTCCTGCACCGTCTCGGCGTTCAGCGTGGTGCGGAGGCGGAGGTTCATCGGGTCGCCCACCTCGGCGGCGGTGGCGACGCGGGGGCCGATGGGGCAGAAGGTGTCGAAACTCTTGCCGCGGTAGAACTGGCCGCCGGAGCCTTGCTTCTGCCACCACCGCGCGGAGACGTCGTTGGCGACGCAGTAGCCCAGGATGATGCCGGAGGCGTGGTCGCGGGCGTCGGCCTCGCTGGCGTTGCGGGTGGGCTTGCCGATGATGAACCCGAGTTCGCCCTCGTAGTCCACCTGCTCCTGGTCCTGGCACGGCTTGGGGATCACGATCGTGTCGCCGCTGAGGCACAGCGAGGAGAGCGACTTGGTGAAGACCATCGGGCGGTCTGGAACGGCCGCGCCCTGCTCTTTGGCGTGCTCGGCGTAGTTGCGTCCGATGCCGATGATCTGTCGAATAGGAAGCAGCCCCCCGCCGTGGGTGGCCGGGAGGACGACGGAGACGGCGTGCTCGGTGCGGAGAAGGTGCATTGGGGGGGAAGGCACGGAGGCACGCAGTGAGGCAATCAGGCTTGATGCCTGGATGCCTTGTTGCCTCGATGCCTTCTTCAAGAAATCGCCGCCAAAACGTCGTCGTTCTTCATCGCGTCCTTGATCTGTCGGGCCTGGACCCACTTCACTCGGAGATTGCCGTCGGCGGACTTGCCGATGACGACGGTGCCGCGGCTGGAGCAGTTGAGGTCGGCGAAGTACAGGCCGTAGGCCTTGCACACCTGGCGGTGCATGTCGGCGAGGAGGGTCTGCTTGAGGCCGAGGCTGTCGGCCCAGGCCTTGTGGGCGAACCACGAGTCGCACGACACGCCGACGACGTTCGAGCCCTTGGCGCGGAAGCGGTCCATCTCGTCGGTGACGCACTTCATCTCGGTGGAGCACACGGGGGAGAAGTCCAGCGGGTAGAAGCACAGCACGACGTCGCTGCTCTTGGCGGCGTCGGAGAGTTTCCATTCCTTGCCGTCCTGATCCTTGAGCACAAAGTCGGGCGCGGCGTCGCCGGCCTTGATGGGTTCGTTGCGCGGGGTGAGGTGGTCGTTCTTCATGGCGGTGGGGAGGGGGAAGCGAGTGGCGAAGTGGCGAATGGAGAGTGGATTGGAGTGTTACGCTGCGGTGCCGGGTTGCGTATGATGCGGAGTGCCGAGACGGACCGACGCGGGGTCGGCGCTCGCCCGCGGCGTGAACGTGCCGCGGAATGGTCCGCAGTGTAGGAGAAGGAGCGGGATGGCGACCGTCGAGACCCTCGAAAGCCGGTATGCACAGGTGCGCGACCGTGTGGGTCACGCGGCCGCGAAGTCCGGGCGTCGGCCCGAGGACATCCTGCTGGTCGCGGTGACCAAGTACGCGGACATGCAGCAGGTGCGCGAACTGGTCGACATGGGTCACCAGGACCTGGGCGAGAGCCGCGTGCAGCAACTGGTGCAGCGGGCCGCGCAGGTGGAGGAACTGCTCGACCGTCGGCGGACGATGCCGGGCGTGAGCGCCGCGGCCCGCGGGCTGGCCAGCGGCGGCTTCGCCGACGGAACAAGCCTGTTCGAGATCGCCGCGCCGCGCTCGTCGCGTCACCAGCCCGGGAGCGGGCCGACGCCGCCGGAAGCGCCGGGGCCTCTGAGCGGGCGTGTGCGTTGGCACCTGATCGGGCACCTGCAGCGGAACAAGGTGAAGAAGGCCATTGACGCCGTGCGCCTGGTTCACAGCGTGGACACGCTGCGGCTGATCGAGGAGCTGCAGCAGGTGGCGTACAAACGCGACCGGGTGGTGGACGTGCTGGTGCAGGTGAACTGCGCCGGCGAGGCGCACAAGTTCGGCTGCGGCATCCCCGCCGCGTCGCACCTGTGCGACACGATCGAGTCGATGATCCACCTGCGGGTGCGCGGGCTGATGTGCATGGCCCCGTACTCGGAGAACCCCGAGGATTCGCGCCCGGTGTTCCGGCGCTGCCGCGAGATCTTCGAGGACCTGCGCACACGCGGCTACGCGGGCGGCAAGTTCAACATCCTCAGCATGGGGATGAGCAACGACTACGAAGTGGCGATCGAGTGCGGCGCGAACGTGGTCCGCGTCGGCTCGGCGCTGTTCGGGGAGCCGCAGGTCGAGACGCAGGATGTGGATGAGGCGGAAGAAGACTGAGTGGGGCGGCGCCGACCGTCGGAGATGCCGTTGAAAGTCTCGCCCGTCGAACCAGCCGTCCCCGCCCCGCGTAACAGCACCGCGTGAAGCGATTCAAAGCGATTTTTCTACGGGTTCTGCTCTGGCTCTCACTCACGGCGGTCGGCGTCACGTCCTGGATTCTCGCCAGTTCCGCAACGCAAGGCGGCTTCTCGCCACGCTGGGAAAGTGTCGTCAAGGGCACGGCCAACGTGCTTGATTTGTTCGCGGCCCCGGGGTGGTTTGCGGCGAGGGCCGCGGGGATCGGCGCACGGGGTGTCGCTTCTGCAGCCTTCGCCCACGCGGCGTCATGGCTTGCTTTCCTGGTCCTTGGAGCGCTGCTGTGGCGATGGGCAAGCCGTGCCCGAAGCCCGTCCGCCGTTGCTCCAGGCGTTTCACCGCCGGACGAACCGTCGGGGCGGCTCAGCCGCCGGGTGTTCATGGCGCGTGCCGCGTGCGTAGCCCCTGCGGGCCTCGGCGTCGCGGGCGTGGTGTACGGGGCGGGATTCGAGCCCGTCTCGCTCAGCGTCCGAAGGTACCGCGTCCGGTGCATGCATCTCGAACCTGCGTTCGACGGGTTCCGAATCGCGCTGCTCACGGACACCCATCTTGGCCGCCGGGTATCGAGTTCGCACATCCGCGATGCGGTGCGGGCGGCGCTCGATCTGGCCCCGAACGTCTTCGTCCTCGGCGGCGACTACGTCGACCACACGCCGGGCAACATCGAGCCAAGTATTGAGCTGTTTCGACCGCTCGTTGCCACCGGCCGGCCCGTGCTCGGTGTGCTCGGCAATCACGACTACTACGCCGATGCACCGCGGACACGGACCGCGATGAAGGACCGGGGCGTCATTGCCCTCGTGAACGGCCGGCGCTTTGTTGCAGCAGACGGGCGTCTGTTCGCGGAGGTGCCCGATGGCCCGGCCCTGTGCATCGCGGGCATCGACGACCTTTGGGAAGGCGCACCGGATATCTCCGCTGCACTGCACGGTGTGCCCGATGCGTGTCCCCGGGTCCTCATCAGCCACAACCCGGATGTTGCGGAGCAGTGCGATGCAGCCACGCCGCGGGTTGATCTCATGCTCAGTGGCCACACGCACGGCGGGCAGGTATCGCTCCCCATCATCGGCCCTCCGATTGTGCCCTCACGCTACGGGGCGAAGTACGCGCGCGGGCTCGTGGCGGGGCCGCGTTTCCCGGTGGTGGTCTCCGCGGGCATCGGCACGGCGATCGCCCCGATCCGCATGGGCGTTCCCCCTGAAGTCGTCGAGATCACGCTGACCCGGGCCAGTGGTTGAACGGCGACGACGCGGACCCGCCTACGATTGATGCCATGAACCCGCGACCCATGGGGCCCACCAGAATCCTCGGCGTTCTCGCCCTCGCGCTGTGCGCTCACGCCGGCAGCGCGGCGTCGGTCCCGTTCAACATGCAGCAGCTCGCGCAGGTGCGTGAACTTCTGCCGCAGTTGGATGATGCCGAACTGGCCAACCGGGAGGCGGCGACCAAGACGCTGACGGAGAGCCCCGCGCTGTCGGTCGATGCGCTGGGGATGGCGCTGGCCGAGCCGGGGCTGACGCCCGAGCAGCAGCGCCGGCTGGTCACGGCGTTCAAGGCCCGCTTCGCTGCCTCGCCGCGTCCGGCGCTGGGCATCGGGATGGAAGTGCTGCCCGATGACCCCCGCGGCGTCGTGGTCAACCGCCTCAACCGCGGCCTGCCGGCCATCGATGCCGGGGCGATCCACCTCGGCGACATGATCGTTTCGATCAACGGCGAGCCGACCCTCGCGCCCGAGGACGCCGGGCGTGCCGCGCTGCGGAACTGGAACTTCAACACGAACGTCATCTCCGCCCGAACGATTGCGCTCATCCAGTCGTTCGATCCCGGCGACGAGGTGACGCTCGAGATCCTCCGCCCTGTTCAGGCGGTGCAGCCGCCAGCCGCAGAGCCCGCGAAGCCCGGCGACGTACCGATTGCGCCGATGCCGGTTGAGCAAATGCGTCTGCAGCAGAACAAGGACACGCCGCGCGAGCGTGTCGTGGTCAAGGCCTTGCTGGGCCGTTTCACGCAGCTCGACGGCACGGGGAACAGGGACCCTGAGTATCTCATCACGCTCTACGGCCGCGCCGCGATGGAATCGCGTCTCCGCCGGCTCGGCGTCAATTGGCCCGGCCCCAGCCCGGTCAACGCCGCCGCCGCCATCACCCCCGGCAGCGAGAACCCGCCACCCGCCTTCACCGCCAAGCAGGCCCTGGGCCTCGCCGGTGGCGGAGAGGCCCCCGACCTGCAGGAACAGCCCTGGGCCAACGCGTGGAACGGCCAGGCGGGCATGGAGTTCCGCGGCATCGACGCTCAGGGCCGTGTCATCATGCGCCGTGGCAACCGGCTTGTTCAGATGCCCGCCGGCGTGCAAGCGGCCGTGCTGCCGCAGCGTGCTGGCATGGTGAACCCGCTGGTGGCCAAGCAGCGGGCCAACGTGCCCAACGCGGTGCCTTCCCCTTCAGGCAGCGACACTTCCGGCACCTCGGCGAACACGGCGAACGAGACGCAGGCCCCCGCGGCCACCACCGCGATGAAGCGCGACCTGCGCCGACTCGCCGACCTCCAGAGCGAACTCGCCTCTGCGGAGTCGCGACTCGCTGATCCGGCTCTTGATCCGCCTTCGCAGCGTGAGGCGCAGCGGCGTGCGACCGAGCTGCGGTCCGCCGTGGAGGATCTACTGAAGGTCATGCAGGCCCCTGGCTTTCGCGCGGAGCCGACGGTGAGCGCGGAGCCGGGGGACGGATTTGATCGCTGAATGACGGGGTGGAGCGGATCAGCCCGTTCGGGTAAGAGGTGTGCGTTGGGCATGTGCCACTGACCTGTCTTCAGGTCAGTGCCGAACTGAAACCATCACTCGAAATCCCGAGCGCACTGACCTGAGGACAGGTCAGTGGCACCGTGGTCCGTCATGATTGGCCTTAGCACCCCTGGCCGAAGCGGGCA
>CAYZFW010000102.1:0-7722 GCA_964477615.1 uncultured Phycisphaeraceae bacterium
CGCATCGGAATCCGCGGCGAGGGTAGGACCGCTTGTTTGGCTCGGGCCGTTCGGTGGCCTGAAGCGTTCATTCAGTTGCACCGTCGAACGGCCCTTGGATGATCTGCGCGTAATGCTCAATCGCCGCGTCGAGGGCCTTCTGGTCCCCATCCTCGATCGCCTGCTCCAGCAGCGGAAGTATCCACGGTGCATAACCGGAATCGCGGTCGCTCGCGGCGTACGCGTTTCGGAACCACTTCCTGCCGGGCAATCCCGTTTCGAGCTTCCACACGCGATCGCCTGCTTCCATGGCCCTGTTGGCAAAGGCGATCGTATCCTCACCGCCCGTGATCGCCGCGCGTGTGGCGGTGTCGCACAGGATTCTCGATGTCTCAATCCACTGCGGCACGTGCCCGTTCATCGCTCCGGCATCGAACCGCAAACCTCTCGCCTTTGCCTTCGCTTCCAGCCGCGTGATCTGCATCGAGAAGTCGACGGGCACGCGCCGCGGGTCCACCGGCAGCACATCTGCATTCGCAAGCCGCGCTGCGATCAGCCCCGTCATCCGTGCGTTCATCTGGGCCGGCAGGTAGTCATCGCCCACCACGGCGCGGTACCAGTCGAGCGTGTCGTAGATCGAGTGGTAACTCGTGCCCCGCGCCCCGCCGGAGCCGAGCGAGATGCTCGGCACCAGGGCGTGGCACACGAAGCCGATGTGATCGGAGCCGCCGCCGAGATCGCCGATCTCGGGTTCGTCGATGCTCGGCTTCGCCTCCGCACCCGCCGCTTCGCCGGGCTTGCTCGGGCCCGCCTTGGGCTTCGTGCGGGCCAGCCACGTGTCGAACACGCTGCCGGGCGACTTCGCCGCCTCCGCCGTGGGTTTGGGGCGGCGCATCGACACGCTGGTATCTACGGGTGCGTTCGGCACCACCCGTGCGGCGTCGTAGATCAGCGTCCGCAGCGACGGCGCCGACGACGCATAGAAGTTCGCCCCCATCGTCGCCATGTCGAGGTTGATGTACGCCACGCCGTTCTTCTCGAGGTCCTCGCGGTTCTTCTCCACCCACTCCACCGAGCCGAGGATGCCGAACTCTTCGGCACCCCAGCCGCAGAACAGCACCGAGCGGTCCGGCGGATGACCGGCCTTCGCAAGATCGCTCATCACCTTCGCCACCTCGAGCACGAGGATCAGGCCGCAGGTGGGGTCGCACGCGCCGTGGTTCCAGGCATCGTGGTGGCAGCCGATGATGATCTTCTTCTCCGGCTCCTTGGCCCCCTTGAGTGTGCCGATGACGTTGGCCGTCTTGGTGATCGCACGCGTCTGTTCCACTTTCACCCGCACCTTCAACTCCGGACCGCCCGTGAGGCGGTAGGGCGTGGGCAGGCCCCCTTGCCACTGCGGCACGCGGTCCGCCACCGGCTCGCCCTTCATCGCCTTCAGGATCGGCAGCGCCGACTCCCACCCCACCGGCTGCACCGGGATCCTGGGCAGCCCCGCCTCTTCTTCCGTGATGCGCGGGGCGGTTTCGGTGGCCTCGATCATCGGCGTGAGCGGGTCGCCCGCCCACGAGGTGGTGAGGATCGAACCGCACTGCACCTGCGTTGGTGTCGCCCAACCGCCTTCGGGGTACGCCGGCCCTTTGGCGTAGCCGGAATCCTCGGGGTCCATGAAGATGATGAGCCCGACGCACCCGGCGTCCTGGGCGAACTTGGCCTTGTAGCCGCGGAAGTTGCCGCCGTAGCGGGCCAGCGCGATGGTGCCCTTGGTCTCGACGCCCAGCTCCTTGAGTTTCTCGAAGTCGGCCTTGGTGCCGAAGTTGACGTAGATCACGTTGGCCGTGGCGTCGCCGTTGCCGCTATAGGCGTTCCATGCAAGCGGGATGAGGTCGGGGCTGCGGGTGTACTTGTCGGAATCGATGGGCGGCTCGGAGACGCCGAGTTTCTTCGCCGCCGCGGCGGGCGCGACAATCTCCACCTCGGCGCTCACGGGCTTGCAGAGGTAGGGCCACACCCAGTGGGTCTCGACATCGAGGCCCATCTCCGCGAAGGCCTTGCCGAGTTTCTCGATCACCCGCAGGTCGCCCGGCGTGCCCGCGACGTGGGGCTCAGACGCCAGGAGATCGTGCCACGCGCTCAGTCTCTTGGGGTCGATGCCGTCGAGCAGCTTCCGCTCGTACTCGCCCTGGGCCGCCCGGCGGTCGGGTACGAACCGGGACATGGAAAAATCCGCGTCCGCCCCGGCGGCGGCGGCGCTGGCGACGATCAGAGTGAGTCCGGCGAGGAGCGTGCGCATGAGCGCAGGATACTTCACCGCGCTGAATCCCACTTCTGGATACTGTTCGCCCCATGCTCCGCATCAAGCCATTCCGTGCCCTGCGTCCACCTGCGGCCCTCGCCGCAGAGGTCGCGTGCGTGCCGTACGACGTGATCAACACCGCCGAGGCGCGTGCGCTTGCCGAGGGCAAGCCGCGGTCGTTCCTGCATGTGATCCGCCCCGAACTGGCGCTGCCGGACTCGACGAACCCCTACGACGCCTCGGTATACGCCGCGGCGAAGGCGAACTTCGAGCGCTTCCAGCGCGACGGCACGCTGGCCCGCGCGCCGCGTGAGAGCGTGTACCTGTACCGCCAGGAAGCGACGCTCGCGGGCCTGGGGCGGAAAGTGTCGCAGACCGGCGTGGTGGCGTGCTGCCACATCGACGACTACGCCCGCGACATCATCAAGAAGCACGAGAAGACGCGCAAGGACAAGGAAGATGACCGCACCCGCCACGTGATCGAACTCAACGCCAACGCCGAGCCGGTGTTCTTTCTCTTTCAGGACGGCGATGAGATCGCGGGGCTGATCGAGAAGGACTTGCGCGGCTCGTCCGCCGCGCCTCTGTACGACTTCACCGCGCCCGACGGCGTGCGCCACACGGTGTGGGAGTGCCCTGACTCGTCGGCGTACGTCCGAGCGTTCGCGGCTCTCCCGGCGGCGTACGTGGCTGACGGGCACCACCGCACCGCCGCCGCCGCGCGCGCGGGGGCCGAGCGACGCGCTGCGAACCCGAGCCACACCGGGAGCGAGGGGTACAACTGGTTCATGGCCGTGCTGTTCCCGGCGTCGCAGCTGAGCATCCTGCCGTACCACCGCGTGGTGAAAGACCTGGCCGGGCAGACTCCCACCCGCGTGCTGGAACGGCTGGGCGAAGTCGGTGCGGTGACGAAGACGAGCGACCCCAACCCCGGGGAACGCGGCTCGTTCTGCGTCTACCTGGGCAAGGCGATCGGCTGGCACCGCGTCACGCTGCCGCCGGACTCGATCCCGAAGAGCGACCCCATCGCGAGCCTTGACTACGAGATGCTCGCGGCCCGCGTGCTCACGCCGATTCTGGGCGTCGGCGACCTCCGTACCGACAAGCGCATCGACTTCGTCGGCGGCATCAGAGGTCCGGCGGAACTCGAGCGACGCGTCGACAGCGGCGACATGGCCGCGGCGTTCTGTATGCACCCGGTGCAGATCGAGCAACTGGTCGCGATCGCCGACGCCGGCGCGATCATGCCGCCAAAGAGCACCTGGTTCGAGCCGAAACTGCGGAGCGGCCTGCTGGTGAACACGCTGGAGGGGTAGGCACTGGGGACTGGGCACTGGGCACTTGGTCCTACGCATTGAAGAATGGGAATCGGGGTGCCGGGGTACACGTCCTCGTGTGCTCCGATCAGTGCGAAGTTCGCAGCGGAGCACGGCGGGGACGCCGTACCCCGGCACCCGAGATTCATGTGCGGTTCGTGTGATGCGCCGGCCCGGTTGAGCGCAGAAAAAAGCCCAGCGGTTCGCGCTGGGCTTGGGAGTTGTTCAACCGCTCAGATCAGCACCATCCGACTTTGCTGCTTTTCAGCTTTGTCGCTGTGCTGCTTTTCTCACGGGCACGGCACGCCGAACACGCCCAGGAACTGGACGAGGTCGGCGGTGTTGATGCAGGGGTCGCCGGCGTCGAGGTTTGCGGCGGCGTTGTAGCCGGGATCGGCGGGGCACTTGGCGAAGGCACCGAGGAACGCCGTCAGGTCGGCGACGTTGCGCTGCCCGTTGCCGTCGAGGTCGCCGGGGCAGGGCGGGGGCACGATGGTGGTGAAGGAGAAGTTGGCGGGATTACCCGCGGTCGTGCCGTTGGGGTTCACGGAGCTGACGCCCCAGTAGTAGGTGGTCGCCTGGGCGAGGTTGGGCGAGACGTTCCACGTGGGGGTTGCGAGACCCGAGGCGGAGGCGACGACGCTAGTCAGACCGGGGTCGGTGGCGACCACGACGCTGTAGGTCACGGCGTTCGAGGACGCCGTCCAGGTGAGCGTGGGGTTCACGGCGATGCCGGTGGCACCGTTGGCGGGCGTGCTGAGGTTCGAGACGAACGGTGCCTCGCACGTGTCGGGGATCGCGTTGGAGTTCGTGTCGGCGACGGAGCCGTCGAGGATCTCCTGGCAATCGGGGCGGGCGTTGCCGTTGCAGTCGGCGGGGGCGGTGCCGCCGGTGCGGACGATCTTGTGGATGGTGCCGCCGAGCGAACAGATGTAAAGCTCGCCGTAGGCGTCACGCCCCCACGAGACGGGGCTGCCAGCGGCTGCGGCGGTGGCGAGCGCGCCCGACTGGTTGATGGGGTTGCTGAAGGTGTTCGCGCCCACGTTGGCGCGGACGGAGAAGAGGAAGTTCGTCACCGCGTCGCCGAAGAAGTAGGTCCCGACGAGGTCGGGGATGGCGCAGCCGCGGTAGACGTTGCCGCCGGTGATGGAGAAGCCGGTGAGGAAGGTGGGGGAAATGCCGGAGGTGTGGTCGTATTCGAGGAGCGGGACCTGCGTGCCGGCGGGCGCGGTGCACAGGCCGGTGTTCAGCGTGCCCTCGAGGCAGCGCCAGCCGAAGTTCTTGCCGTTGGCGGAGGCGAGCGTGTTGACGTTCACTTCCTCGCGGGCGTTCTGGCCGACGTCGGCGATGTAGAGGTCGCCGGTGGCCGGATCGAAGTCGTTGCGCCACGGGTTGCGCAGGCCGAACGAGTAGATCTCAGGCAGACCGCCGCCGCCGGCGAAGGGGTTGGTGGGGGGGATGCGGTAATCCTTCGTGGCGTCGGCGGGGAAGTCGTCGCCGTTGACGTCGATGCGGATCATCTTGCCCAGGATGTTGGAGGTGTTCTGGGCACGGTTGCCGGGGTCATTGCCCGAGCCGCCGTCACCGAGGGCGAGGTACAGGAAGCCATCGGGCCCGAACTGCATCCAGCCGCCGTTGTGGTTGGAGAATGGCTGGGCTGCGGTGAAGATGACGTCCTGGGCGCTGGGCGAGGCGGTGGTCGCCGTGGCGGGGGTGCCGTTGGCGATGTACTCGCGGATGGTCGTGGCGCCGCTGGAGAGCTGGTTCGAGAAGTGGACGTAGAGCTTGCCGTTGGTGAGGTACTGCGGGTGGAAGGCCACGCCGAGGAAGCCCTGCTCGTTGCCGGTGCTGACGCTGGTGATCGTCAGGAAATCGCTCACGAACGTGAGCGCCCCGGTGGTGGGGTTCAGGCTGTACATGCGGAGACGGGCCGAGTTGGCGGCGGGCTGGCCGCGCTGCTCGGCGACGAACACGCGGTTGAACAGCCCCGGCGCGTGCGTCAGGAAGATGGGTCGCGAAAGACCCGACAGCACCTGCACCGACGCGATGTTCTGACCCGAAGCGGCCACGCCGCACACCGACACCAGCATCGCCGCGAGCGCGGCCCTTGTGCGATTGATCACGATCTCGTCTCCTCGCGGTGGCGACACCCCGCTGGGGCGGTCCACGCCTGATGGTTCACATGCCGCCGACGCCTCCCGTCGGCGGTCCCGGCGTCCGATGCTCTCGGACTGCCTTTATCGACGCGTTGAAGCGTACCCCGCACCCCAACCACCCACAACAAAAACCTCACCCCTTCGCGGGACCGATTCTGGCGGGAATCGGAGAACCGGCGGAGGTCAGCCCCTACCGAACCCCGACAGAACTCCCTGGTGCGACCGGGTGAAACGGATTACCGGACATAGATTGGCGTGTCATAGCCTGCGGTGCTCAGGACACCTCAATCGCACGACCGCCCGAACCGTCCGAGGAAGAACACGAGGTCGGGCGTGTTCACCGCTCCGTCGCCGTTGCAGTCGGCCAGAAGGATCGGCGCGCCCGGCGAGTTCGACTGCCCGAACCTCGCGAGGAAGTTCACGAGATCAGCGGTGTTCACGATCCCGTCGTTGTTGAGGTCGGCGGTCAGCGACCATTCCGCTTCCGGGCTGATCACCAGCGAGGCACACGGCGACTGAGCCCGGCGGCGCAGCAGCACGCGGTCGGCCAGAGCCATGTCGGGGCCGCGGCGCAGACGCAAGAACTCGCTGCACACGTTGCGGACGGTCGCGATGTTCTTGCCGTTGATGACGAGATTGAGCGGGGAGTTGCACGTCTCGGCGCCCGGCACTCCCACCCACCCGGAATCAAAGCCCGTGTCGGCGTCCAGCCAGCGGAACTGCCAGTCGAACGTGGTCTCGCTCGGGGCCGCGAAACGGGCGGCGAAGGTCCCGTCGTTGTCCGGGCATGAGGTGCGGTTGGCGGGTGCTTCGGTGACGACGGCGCGGTAGGTGAGCACCCAGGTGTCGCCGAGGAACCCGGAGTTGTTCGCCCCGCCGTCGTGTCCGCCGAAGAGGACAAAGTGCTCGGCGCCGGGAACCCAGACGAGGTTGTTGACGGCGCGGCGCGCGGAGGGGCCATTCGCCGCGAAATCGAAGAGATCCCAGGTCTTTCCGCCGTCGGTGCTGAACCTCGTTCGGTTCCGAAGCCCGTTGGGAGATGGATAGGCCTGCGTCTCCCCGCCGAAGACCACCAGGGCGTCCTTGGGCGAGAAGGCGGCGGCGTGGTTGGCGGTCAGGAACTCGTCGGCCCCGCCGAGGTCGCTCCAGCCGCTATCGGGCGACCACGAGCGGACGGTGAGGGAGGGGTCATAGGTCGGTGCGGTGCAGGGGCTCGCGCCGATGTTGCCGCCGACGACGATGGCCCGTCCGCGCAGCGAGTCCCACGCCGACGCGAAGTTCGAGCGGGCGTAGAAGTTCGCGGGCGAAGCCGGGGGTGGGACGGCGACGTTCCCGCCCAGCGTGACGCGGTGCCCGGTGGCGAACATCCCGCCGCAGTCACCGCCGCCGATCAGCAGGTTGTGGAAGTTCTCGTCGGTGGCTCCGCACCACCCGTGATTGAACCTCGCCCCGATCCCCATATCCGCCGTCAGCGTGATCAGCCCGGTGGCCGGGGACCAAGTGAGCAGGTCGCCAAGTGGTGCGAGCGACGGGTTCACACCGCCGTAAATCAGCGTTGCGGGCAGCCCGCCCCCTGGCGGGATGATGGTGATGGCCGCCGCGTTGGACCGGGCCAAGGCGTTGTTGGTGGTGATGAGGGTCCAGTTGGTGCCGTCCCACCGCCACAGGTCGCCGGTGATCCCGTTCTGCCCGAGCCCGCCGAACATGATCGCGTCGTTCCCGTTGGTGGCCATGACGGGCGAGAAGCGCGGCGAGGGGGAGGTGGCGGGGGTGAGTTTCACCCACACGGGCAAACACTGCCCCGATGCACCCGCGGAGAAAAACACCGCCAGAAAAGACCACGCCACACACGCTTGAGGACTCCGCGGCATACTGCTCGCTCCTTTGCTGAAGGCTTTCGAGAGCACGCACGGCCGTGGTGCGGCGGACGCGACACGTCAATCAGCCTACCACCAACAACGCCCCAAACAAGGCC
>CAYZFW010000103.1:0-7688 GCA_964477615.1 uncultured Phycisphaeraceae bacterium
CCGTGTGCGAGGCTGAGAGCAACGGCGTCGCGGACCGCGAGCACGTGCCAATACGTTTGCTGCGTTCGGTAGTCGGTGCGCCGGACGCTGGCGTTCAGGCGGTACGTACCCGCGGCAGTCATGGGGATTGACATCACCAGAGCACGCGACTGCGTGCCGCCCGCAGTTGAAGTCTGCGTCGCCGCGGCCGCACCGGTCGCGAATTCGTAGCCAACCCACACACCTAGCGGGCTGCTGCCCGTCGTGAAGGTGTCGGCATTCACGATGGAGCGCTCGCCGAAGGTGCCCAAGGGGAGCATCGCACGCGACTCGGAGATTCCCAGGGTCGTGAGTAAGACAGAGATGACACGCGCCGCAATGCGCGTGAATGCACAGAGTTGTGATGACACCATGTTTGGGGGATCGGGGATCTCATGCCCCTGAATCAGGCTGGCTGCAGGATTGCATCGAATTCCATTTCGCTCCCGGACGGATGTGCGGGTCGCACGTGTCTCCAAGTCCCCGCCGTCGGTCGAGTGTGCTTCTGGCTCTTACGATCCCGGGTGCCCGAAACCTTGGCCCATCTGCAACTCAAGCGTCTCGCCGCGGCCACGCTGCTGCGCTGGGGATGCCAGGCGGCGGCAACAGAGGTGCTGTGCCCGATCTCCCGCTACCGCGTCGACGCCGCGGGCTGGCTTGACGCCGAGCCTCATTCGGCGACTCATAACCACCTCGCCGGGTGGACCGGCGGTCAATCACGCGCGGACGAACCGGAGTCGGGCCACAGCGAGCACGTCTCGCAGACTCCGAATTCCTCTGTCCTCAGAGCGACGACTCACCCCCCTCCGGCAGCGGAACCCGCCGGGGACCGACGAGCTACCCCGCTCCCGCCTCGCACGCGCTGCGAGCCTCGAACGGTGATCATCGAGTGCAAGCAGTCGCGGGCCGACTTCCTTCGAGACCGTGACAATCTCGAAGCCCTGCTGAAGGCCCGCGATGAACTTGAAGGACGCCGCACCCGATTCGCTGACCGGGTGCGTGAACTCGAGCCGCATCTCCAATCCACCCACGGCGTCCTCTTCGCCGAGATGGGCGAGTGGAACCTCGCCGCGTCGACGAACCCCACCTACCGGCGCATCCTCCGTGAACTCGAGAAGATCGACGAGCGGCTCCACGGCGGGACGAAGTTCCACCGCCTCGCCCGCTACCGCCTCGCGGACCGCTTGTACCTGCTCGCCCCGGCGGGCGTGGTGGGGCGGCGTGAGGTGCCGCCGGGGTGGGGTCTCATCGAGTGTCCAAGGCAGTGGTCGAAGTTCCGCCGCGCTTCGCTCGTGGCCCTGTCGGAGGTCGAGGTCCACGTCGCCGCGGAGGCGCCGCGGCATGTCAGTCCGGCCCGGCGGAAAGAGCGGTTGCTGCGGAACATCGCCGTGGCGCTGACACGCGGGGCGGTGCGGACCTCGATGGAAGCCTCCGCGGCACCACCTCGCCCCAGGCAGGCCGCCGCGCCGACGACCAGGCCGCCGGGGCCGGAATCTCCGCTCGATCTGTTCCAGAGGTGAAACCGGGGGGGCGGTTCCACGATGAATCCGTGGTACCCTATCTTCGGCGAGGGGTTGAGCCCCGCCGACACCACGCGATCCGCACACATCCCCGGCTGAAGCCGGGCGGAGGAGACCGGCCATGAGCATCTGGGACCGCCTGAAGCAGGAACTCATCGACATCGTCCAGTACATGGACGACCGGCCCAACGTCCTCGCCCACCGCTTCGAGCGGTACAACAACGAGATCAAGAACGGCGCTAAACTCGTCGTCCGCGAAGGCCAGACGGCGGTGTTCATCGATGAGGGGCGGCTGGCGGACGTGTTCCTGCCGGGCACCTACACGCTGAGCACGCAGAACGTGCCGATCCTCGCCACCCTGAAGGGCTGGAAGTATGGTTTTGAGTCGCCCTTCAAGTGCGAGGTCTACTTCGTCGCCACGCGGACATTCACAGACCTGAAGTGGGGCACGATGAACCCGGTGATGCTGCGCGATGCCGAGTTCGGCCCCGTGCGGCTGCGGGCGTTCGGCTCGTACACGCTTCGGGTGAAGGACGCCGGGGCGTTCGTGAAGCAACTCGTCGGCACCGGCGTGGGCGGCGAGTTCACCGTCGAGGACGTCGCGAACCAGCTCCGCAACACCATTGTCTCCCGCTTCGGCGACGTGCTGGGCGAATCGAAGATCCCCGCGCTCGACCTCGCGTCGAAGTACGACGAGCTCGCCGGCCTGCTGAACGCCCGCATGGGGCCCGAACTGGGCGTCTGGGGCCTCGAACTCAGCCAACTCCTGGTCGAGAACATCTCGCTGCCGCCGGAAGTCGAGCAGGCGATGGACAAACGCTCGAGCATGGGCGTGATCGGCAACCTCAACGCCTACTCGCAGTACCAGGCCGCCAACGCGATGGAAGAGGCCGCGAAGAATCCCGGCGCGGCGGGCAGCGTCGTCGGCATGGGAATGGGCATGATGATGAACAACCAGATGGGCGCGGCGATGGGTGCCGCGCAGGCTGGAGGGCCGCCGCCGATCCCAGGCGCAGCGGCGGCGACGGTGTTCCTCGTCATCGACGGCGCCCAGGCCGGGCCGTTCACGGCGGAGCAGTTGCGCGAACACGCAAAGGCCGGCAGGCTCACGCCACGCACCTACGCGTGGAAACAGGGCATGCCCGAGTGGAAGCCGGCGAGCGAGATCGCCGAAGCCGCGGCGATTCTCGGCAGCACGCCGCCGCCGATTCCGAAGGGGTGAGATTCCATTCCCACGCCGCCGCATCATTGGGTGCCTGAGAATGTGGGTGCCGGGGTACGGCGTCCTCGTCCTGCCCCGACGTTGGCACCCAATGCTCGGGGCACGCGAAGACGCGTACCCCGGCACCCTCACGCTCGCTTTCTTGGAGAGCCCGCCGACCGCATGTCCGACGCCGTGACCAACACGACCGAAGCCGCCCCTGCGGCCGCAGACTTTGACGGTGCCCCCCTCCCCGAGCAGCGCCGCTTTCCTTGCGCGCAGTGCGGCGGTCGCCTGACCTTCGCACCCGGCACCGACGAACTCGTCTGCCCGTACTGCTCCCACCGCAACCGCATCACCGCCGCCGAATCGTTCGCCGGGGAGCAGGACTTCGGCGAGGCGATGAAGCGGCTCGAGGCCGGGCACGAGATGGTCGAGCATCACACCGTCAAGTGCGACGCGTGCGGGGCCCAGCCCGAAGTCTCGGCGAAGGCAACCGCGACCGCGTGCCCCTTCTGCGGCAGCAGCATCGTCTCGCAGGCCCGCGCCTCCACAGCCATCAAGCCGGATTCCGTCCTCCCCTTCGCCATCGACGAGAACCGCGCGCGCGAGGCGTTCCGCAAGTGGATCGCGTCGCTGTGGTTCGCGCCCGGTGAACTCAGGAACTTCGTCCGCCAGGAATCGCGCCTCGGCGGTGTGTATATCCCGAGTTGGACCTACGACACCAGAGTGACGACCTGGTACCGCGGCCGCCGCGGCGATGCCTACTACGTCAACGTGCCCTATACGGTCATGGTCAACGGCAAACCGCAGGCCCGTATGCGCCGCGAGCGCCGCATCCGCTGGTCGCCCGCCAGCGGCGTGGTGCAGAACAGTTTCGATGATCTCCTGGTGGTGGCGACCAAGTCACTCCCGCAGAAGCACCTGCACGCCCTCGAGCCCTGGGACACCAAGGCCGCGGTGCCGTACGCCGACGAGTTTCTCAGCGGCTTCCGTGCTGAGGCATACTGCGTCGATCTGAAGCAGGGCCTCGAAACCGCCCGCGAAATCATGCAGCCGACCATCCACGCCACGATCTGCGCCGACATCGGCGGCGACGAACAGCAGGTGCTCGACACCCGCCAGAAGTTCGACTCGATCACCTTCAAGCACCTGCTTCTGCCCGTATGGATCAGCGCCTACCGCTACCGTGGGCGGGTCTTCCGCCTTCTGATCAACGCCCGCACCGGCGAGGTTCAGGGCGAGCGCCCGTACAGCCCGTGGAAGATCGCCGGGGCGGTGATCGCGGGACTGGCGGTCATCGGGATCATCGCCGCCGTGATCCTCGCGGCGAACCGGTGATGGGAATCCGGTGGTTGGGGGTTCACACGACGCCGCGCGTCCGAACCAGCAGAGCCCTCGCGCGTACTCTCAGGTATGCGCCCCACCGCAAGCCTCGTTGTCGTCGCCTGCTTTGCGCTCTCGCACGCCGCCGCGGCTCAGCCGGAGCCGAAGGCCCCGCTCGATCCTGAGCGCGTGGTGGCCCAGTTCCGCAAGGCGTATCACAAGCGTGCGTTCGTGGAATCGCTGGATGTCACCGTGAAGACCGCCGCCGAGAGGAAGCGCGAGTCCGTGACGGTGCGCGGGTCGCGGGAGGGTGAACTCCGGCTCGACCTCGGCGACCTCACCATCTGGACCGAGGGCACGCGTCTGCTCGCCGTCCACCGCCTGAGCGCCGGTACGTACTTCGAGGCACCGCTCGACCCCGCCGACCGCGCGGCGTCGATGCTCGGCACGCTCCCGCCGCTGCCGATCCCGCAGATTGCGCTGGTGCTGCAACCTCAGACGGCACCGGCGGTTGATTGGACGGTCTCCCCACTGTGCCGCGAGCCCGCGTGGGAGAAGGCCACGGCGACGCATCAGAGCGGCAAGCCCGCCGTGGTGCTGGAAGGCTCGGACAAGGGCGTCAAGGTGCGCGTCGCTGGCGTGGGCGATCCCCCGGTCATTGTCTTCGCCGACACGGCATCAACGCACGACGGCGTGACGACGACGATCTCTTCGGAGGTCACACGTCTGGATGAACCGGTGGGGCGGCTCGCGTGCGATCTGCGGGGGCGCGAGCGTGTCGAGCATCTGACGGACCTGCGCGCCCAGACCCCGGACATGCGCCCCGGGCTGGCCATGCCCGAGATCATCGCCGAGCCGCTGATCCGGCCAGCTGGCGAGCGGGGGCGGTCCCCGGCGGTCTTGCCGCAGGGCCGGGCGTGTGTGCTGATCATGTTCAGCACCGCCCCGGGCGAGGGCGTCGAACGGGCCGAGGCTTTTGCGGCCGCGGCAGCCGAGGCCGCCCGGAGCAGCCCCGCCGCCCTCCGCGTGCTCGCGGTGCGTTCCATTGCCGATTCCGCCGCCGGTGGAACCATTGAGCGGTTCATGCGAAAGGTCTCCAAGCCCGGCCACAAGGACAACCCCGTGTGCTTCGTCTCGTACTCCCCGCCCACCACCCTCGCACGCTTTGCGCCAACCTCGGAGTCACGGGCCGTCGCGATCGTGATCGAATCCAGCGGCCTCGTCCAGGCGGTGGTCGCCGACACGGAGGAAGCGGCGGCAGAGAAGTTGAGAACCGCGCTTGAAGCACTCCCGGAGTGATTGGCCCTTGCGATAGTCCTTCAGATGAACAGCGTGATGGAGCGACAGCCCGAAGCCCCGCCCGCCGAGGCCACGCCCGTTCTCTCGTTGGGCATCGATCCCGTCGAACCCGAGGTGATCGAGCACAGCACGCCGTGCATCAGGTGCTGGTATGACCTTCGGTCGCTGTCGACGCGAGAGCGTTGCCCCGAGTGCGGCACGCCGGTGAGCAGGACGCTCCGGAGCCTGTTCGGATCAAGCCCCGAACACCTCAGCCGTCTGCACACGTCCATTGTGTGGCTGGAGTCCATCGCGCTGGCGCTCTTTGTCATCGTGACGTCGTGGTTCCTGCTCACGCAGTCGAGGGGTGGGGGCGGCCGGCTGCACCCCATGGATCACCTTTTGTTTCTGGCGGTGCCGCTGATTGTGCACGTGGCGCCACTTCTTGTACGGATGTGCGTCGCAGAGGGAAGAGTGCCGCGGCTTGAGCGGGTGCGCGGGGCACGGTGGCGCACGCATCTGTCGTGGGCGTTCTCATACGCCGCGGCCCTGCTGTTCGGGATCGTGGCGCTCGCGATGACGATCGGTGCGAGGACCGATCTGCGCCAGACCGCGCTGTGGTTTGCACCTGTGGTGACGCTGCTCTGGTTCGGTCGGAACCTCGTTCTCTCCTTCCAGGTCGCCCGGATCAAGAAGCGGCTCGGGCTTCGGCCCACCGCCGCAGTCATGTGGATTCTGCCGCTGCTCCAATCGATGGCACTGATCGTGGCCCTCGCTTCAGGGATGCCCAACGGGCGCTTGAGCGCGGTGATCCCTTTCTATCTCGCGGCGATGCTCGTCCCGTTCTCTGTTGCCGCGCTCCTGGACCCGCTTTGGAAGTGCCAACAGCGGGTCCGTGAAGTCACCAAGTTCCGCGAAAGCGGCGGCCGGGTCCGCCCGCGCCACGCACGCTAGAGACACCTCCGCAGTTGTGCTCGGTGTCGAGATCAACTGGCCGAAGTCGACACGCCGGTCAGACAGCGAGGCGTCTCTCCCCCTTCACCACAAGCACCCCCCCCGCCCCGACGCGCGCCCACCCCGCCCCCAACCAGAGCATCGCCCCCGCCCCGTGCTCGTCCCACAGCCACCCGGCGACGATGCTCGCCAGCAGCACACCCACGCCTGCCAGCATGTCGAGGAGGCCCAGCGCGGTGGCCTTCGCGTCCGGCGGGCATAGATCGGCCACCAGCGCTTTGGCCACGCCGTCGGTCAGCGCCCGTTGCACGCCGTAGACGCCGAAGAGCACGAACAGCATCGCCACGGCGTTGCCCTGCGGCACGGTGTCCACCATCGCGAAGCCTGCGTAGACGAGCGCATACAACCCGCAGCCGCACGCGAGAACGCGGCGTCGGCCCACGCGGTCGGACAGTCGCCCCGCGGGCTCACTCGCGGCGGCGTTGATGATGTTGAAGACCAGGTACATCAGCACCACCTGCGGGATGCTCGCGCCAGCGCCATGGGCACGCAGGAAGAGGAACATGTCGCTGGACGCGCCGAGATTGAAGATGAACCACACGATGTAGAACGCGCGGAGACGTCCGGGCAGCGCCCGCCATGCTCTCACCGGGTGAATCGATGGACGCGAGACGATCCCGGCGCTCTTTGATGCTCTTCCCGACTCCTCACCCCCGACGCCCGACTCCCGCCGCTTTTCCCGCACCAGCATCAGCACGAAGATCGCCAGTACCGAAGGGACGAGCGATACCACCATCAGCCGGCGCACCGTCTCTTCGCTTCCGCCGAGCCACACAAGCGCGGCGTACGCGATCACCACGCCCAGAACCGCACCTGTCGTGTCCATCGCCTTGTGGAATCCGAACGCACGTCCTCGGTGTGCCGGGTCGGCTTCTTCAGCGATCAGCGCATCGCGCGGTGCCGTCCGGATGCCCTTGCCCACCTTGTCGAGCGAGCGGCCCGCCAGCACCATGCCCCAGCCCGGGGCCAGCGCGTTGAACGCCTTCCCAACGATGCTCACCGCGTAGCCCGCCACGGCGAACCACTTGCGGTTCCGCAGCCGGTCCGACCACCACCCCGATCCCACCTTCAGAAAGCACGCCAGACTCTCGGCGATCCCTTCGATGATCCCCACCACGAGCGCCGAAGCACCCAGCGAGCCCGTGAGAAAAAACCCGATGAGCGGGTACACCATCTCGCTGCTGATGTCGTTCAGCAGGCTGGTCCAAGAGACGAGCCAGAGATTGCGGCTGATGCGCATGAAGAAGGCACTGGGCACTGGGCATCAGGCAACGGTGACGACAGGCAGCGGCACGTGGTTCTAGTGCCCAGTGCCTAGTCCCCAGTGCCTT
>CAYZFW010000104.1:0-5542 GCA_964477615.1 uncultured Phycisphaeraceae bacterium
TGTGCGCCATCGCTCGACAACGCCGATGACGAGGATCGGCAAGCCGATCCAAAGTTGAAGAGGGGATGGTACGCCTTGATCCGGTGGGTTGGGAGCGTGTGGGGCGGCTAAAACGGTTTACCTCATCCAGATTGACGGATTCGGCCGCTGTTCCTACCGTTCGGGCGTCGGGATCACGCCGACAACGGCTCGATGAAGCGTTACCCGCCACGGCGGAGCAATGCGATCCGGCTGCGTCGGTTGCTCGATTTGATGGTGGCTATAGCTCAGTTGGTTAGAGCGCCGGGTTGTGATCTCGGAGGTCGCGGGTTCGAGTCCCGTTAGCCACCCTTGATGTTTCTCGATTAAGCTTCAGCGGGTGATCGACGCGAAATCCCTGGGCAGTATCAGTCTCGGATTCGCACCTTGTTGGGAGTCGCCACCGCAACTCGCCCGATCCACTGCTCGACACGTTCGTGAGCGAACACGTCTTGGACGCGTGTCAGCAGCGCTTGGCGCCCCGGTTCACCCGCCCGGATCACCAAGACGCCCGGATGATCCGAGCCAAGATCGCGGCGGATATCCACGAACGCAACATCCTGAGTAACGAGAAACCGCCTTTCCTTTCGGCAGGCTGTCCAAACCGCTTCATCGTCACAGCCCTTGAGGCCTTCGCTCTCGACAGTATCGGCGTCGTGCCCGATTCCACAGAGATGCGCGACGAGTTCCGTCGGCATGTTTTCATCGAGTTTGATCTTCATCATCCTGCACGCCGATGCTCGGGCACCGGCAGATCCTCCTGCGCTGATGCCGCCGCAAACGCGATGGCCGCGTACACATCGCGAGGCGTCAAGGTCGGGAACGAAGTCACAATCTCCTCAACCGTCGCGCCTTCCGCGAGCGACGCGAGCACTGTCCGGAGCGTGACCCGCGTGCCCGTCATCACGGCTTCGCCGCCCATGACGGCGGGATTGCGTGAAATGTGCTTGTGGTAGTCCATGCCGGGAAATGATAGGTTCGGGCCGACGCTGCGTGGATTCGCGGGTATCGTTTCGGTTGGATGCCCCCCACCACCGCCCAGAGCGACGCCGTCGTGTGGTTGGAGCCTCGGCAGGCTCGGTTCGCCGTTGCGCTCGCGCGGGCGGCGGGGCTGAGGTTGGTTTCGTTCGGGTTTCCGCGTTCGGCGGCGCGGAGCGATGCGGCGTCCGAGGCGGCGGCGTTGCTGGCCGGCGGGGCGGCCGGGGCTGACGCCCCACTGGCGGATCTGCGTCACGCCGCGGCGACGACCGATGCGCGGGTGCTGGTGCTGCTCACGCCGGTGGCCGAGGAGGGTGAGAAACCCGGCGCGGTGTCGCCACTCGACGATCCCTCGCTGCTCGCCACGTGCAAGTCGCGCGGCATCGACGTGGTTTCGACCGAGCCGATGCCGGGCGCGCTGACCGACCTGGCGTGGCAGAGCGAGACCATCGGCGGCGGGCCGCTGCTGCGTCAGTTCGGGATGTTCCGGCGCTCGTCGGTGTTTGTGCAGTTGCGCGAGGCGCTCGCGGGTCTCGGGCATGTGCGTTCGGTGTTTCTGGAGTTCACCACCGGCCCGGGGGCGGGGGCGCTCGCTTCGAGGTTGGTTGATGCGTGCGCCGTGGTCGAGGGGCTTCCGGGGGTGGGGATTGTCGAGGCGGTGGATGCATCGGTCGCGGCGCCGGAGCACGCCGGGGCGGTGCATCTGGCGCTGCCGGAGAAGGCGAGGTTCTTACGCGGGGACATGGCGCTGCACCTGCGGCTTGGCGGCGGCGCAACGGGGAGCATGATGCTGAGCGATCACGCGGGGCCGTGGCGGCGGCGCGTGCGGATCGTCGGCGAGAAAGGCGTGATCGAAGCGAGCGACGCGGGGGTCGTCGTTTGGGAGGTGGGCGCGGGCGGGGCCGCGCCTGTGCAGGGTGGTGATGGGAAGGATGGCAGGCTGGAAGCCTGCCCCACCGACTTTGAGGTGCTGGGGGGATTGCTCCGGCTCGAACTGGAGCGGCGCGAGGTGAGCGAGCCGGTGAACTGGTCGGCGGTGCTGGGGATCGCCGAGGCGGCGCTGCTGAGTGCGCGGACGGGGCAGAACGAGTCGCCCGAGACGGTGCTTCGGATGGCGGGGGTGGGGTGAGGGCGGCAAATCGCAAATGGCAAAGAGCAAATGGCAAATGCGGCGCCGCACGGGCGGGAGTGCGATCGCACAGAGCACAGAGCACAGAGCACAGATTCGGACTGGGGGATTGGGGCCGTTGGGGTGAGGGGGGCGGTGGGCGGGGGCTTGTGAAAAGAGCAGCGATCTCGCTGGATTTGCCGATGGATTCTGTGTGTTGTGGCGTGCGCCGGGCGCACTTTCTCTCGCACTCTCCGAGGTCCGTGCCATGAAGTCGATGGTGGTTGCTGTGTTATTGGTTGGGTTGTCGGCCCTCGGCGGGTGCTCCAGCGGGGGCTCGTCGTCGTCGTCGACCCGCACCAGCGAGGCGTGGACCGCCCCCACCACGTTCCGGTTTGAGTCGCTCGACAAGCGCTCGGCGCCCAAGATCGAAGCGGTGTTCCAAAGCCGCAAGGTGCTGTACCGGCGCACCGGCGAGGACCCGCTGGCGTACGAGATCAAGGGTCTGCGCGACCCCGTGCAGATTGCGCGGCTGAACCGGGAACTCAGCGACGCCACCGGGCAGCCCTTCGAGACGGCCACGATGAACTTTGGTGGTCTCGACCCATCCGCCACGGCGTACGCGAACATCGACATCAAGGTGACGCCCGGGGCCGAGGCGTTCGTCGCCGACGGCCCGGCCAGCGGCGCGACAGCGTGGCGTCGTATATTCGTCGACAAGAACGGCTCCTGGAAAGGCCTGGTCAACTCGCGCGGGATGGTGGCCAAGCAGGGCGGGTGGCTGTACGTCGCCGCCAACAAGGACAACCTGACGCGCTATTCGCGCGTGAACGTCACGACACGAAAGGCCGAGGCGCTGAGCTACGTGCAGTTCAAGACCTCGAACCTGCCGATTCCGGGGGTTCCGGGCAAGGGCAAGGTCGAGACAGCGGAGGCGACGGAGAAGAGCGGGTTCAAGTGGCCGTGGGAGTAGCCTGCGGGCGCGGGGACTGAAGCCAGTCCGGGAGCGCCCGAACGTGCCCGTGCGCATCGACGCACGCGAGCGTGCTCTCCGCGGTGGCCAGGAGTGCGACCTTGCCCGCGGCGGGGTCGTGCCGCCAAACTTCGTACGCATGGTCCAGCCTTGCGCGCCCGCCGCCGGTGAGTGCGGTGACGACGGCGAGCTGGTCGTCGTACCGCGCGGGGGCCTTGTAGCGGATGTCGAGGCGGGCGACGACGAGAAAGACGCCCGCGGATTCCATGTCGGCGTACGACACGCCGCTGGCGCGGAGGAGCTCGGTGCGGCCCATTTCGAGCCAGGGGATGTACGCGGCGTGGTGGGCGACGCCCATCGGATCGCACTCGCAATATCGGACCCTGACGATGAGGTGGCCGGACACGTCCGGCGGGCGGGCGGGCGAAAGGGGGGCGTCCGAGGGGCGTGGGCGGGAGGCTTTCATGAACCAAGAGGGTACCGGGGAAGTGTGAAAATGACGCTGGGGGACGGATTTGGCTGGCTTCCGTTCGTTGTCGGGTTAGACTGTTGTTGCACTGGGTGCTCGGCGGTGGCCGGGCCATTGAGAGTCGTCCCCCACCTGCCTGTTCTGCTTTTCACCGCACAGAGGAGCGAGAGATGATGAATCGTTGCGTGATGTCGTTGGGCGCTGCGTGCGCTCTGGGTCTTGCGGCCCATGCCCACGCGGGCGTGATCGCGGCGTTTGAGGTTGAAGTGCCGGGCACATCGAACGTGTTCGGTGCCGGGCTGCAGTCACCCCCCGAACCCGGCGGCGGCGGCGGTGGGACGCTGCCGGTCATGATCGAGCTGCCCGCGGTTCAGGGCGGCGCGTACTTCTCGATGTCTGCGGTCTTCGGCAGCGTGTCGTGCTGCTCGGGCGCTGGCGGGACGTTCAACGGCCCCGACGGCGGGACGAACCCCTACGGCGTGACCGACATCAACTCCTTCGGGAACATCTCTGGTCTGGTCCACAACTCGCGCACGATGTTCCTCTCGGGCGTGTTCGTGAACCTGAGCGATCCCACCTCGGGCGCAGGCTCTGCGCCGCCCCGGCTGGACTTCTCCGACGGCGGCGACAACATGGCCGAGTACTCCCCGCTGCTGAACCAGTCGTTCTTCATCGGCGACGGGCTGTTCGATCACGACGAACTGCGGCACCTTGAGGCGCAGAAGTTCTACATCCCCGACGGGGCAACGCACATCGCCCTGGGGTTTGTCGACGCCGGCGCGTTCCAGGGCAACCCCGGCTGGTACGGCGATAACCAGGGCTCGTTGACGGCGGTGCTGGGGATCGTGCCCGCGCCTAGCGTCGGCGGACTGCTTGCGGTGGGCGCTGCCATGGGGCTGCGTCGTCGTCGGTGAGAGTGGATCCTGAGTGAATCAAAGACCGCCGGTCGATTGGCCGGCGGTTTTTCTTTGACTTCGTTGTGCCGCGGGCATCTGGGTAGACTCCGCCCGTGCCCGAAGCTCCCGTCATCACCGTGCGCCGGCTCAACTCGACGGACTCCCTTGAGGAACTCACGTCGCTGCTACACCGCGCGTACGCGCAGCAGGTGGCGATGGGGCTGCGGCCTCTTGCGGGCCGGCAGAGCGTGGAACAGACACGCGAGCGCACCGCCAGCGGCGAGTGCTTCGTGGCGACGATACCCGCGCCGGGACGCAAGGACGACGAGCGGCTTGTGGGGACGATCCTGTTTCAGGAGGTGGAAACGGCGTCGTTTCCGCCGTTCTTTGTGCTGCCCGGGGTGGCGCACTTCTCGCTGCTGGGGGTTGATCCGGAGATTCAGGGCGCGGGGATCGGCGGGCGGCTGATCGAGTCGGTGGAGTCACGGGCGCGGGAACTGGGGATGGGTGAACTCGCGCTGAGCATGGCGTCGCCGGACGTGGGGCTGATGCGGTTCTATGAAAAGCGCGGGTTCCGACTGGTGGAATCGTGGCAGTGGCCGTACACGAACTACGTGAGCGCGATCATGTCGCGGCCTGTTTCGAGTGGAGCGCGGAAGCCGAGCCGGTTGAGCGAGTGCGTGGTGCGGGCGGCGCGGGACGAGGACGCCGCGGGGCTGATCGAACTCATCGGCGGGGTGTGGTCGGAATACCCGGGGTGCGTGCTTGATGTGGACGGCGAAGAGCCGGACCTGCGTGCTATCCGCACGGCGTTTGAGAAGAAGGGCGGGGCGTTCTGGTGTGCCGAGGACCGCGCGGGGGTGGTCGTTGGGAGCGCGGGCATCGTGCCGCTGAAAGCCACGGGGCGGTTTGAGCTCAAGAAGCTGTACGTGGCGAAGTCGCAGCGCGGGACGGGGCTGGGCTCGCGCTTGCTGGGCTGGGCCGAGAACGAAACACGGCGGCGCGGCGGGGCGGTGATGGAACTGTGGAGCGACACGCGGTTCCTCGACGGGCACCGCTTCTACGAGCGGCACGGGTACGTTCGAGGGTCACTGACCCGT
>CAYZFW010000104.1:5552-7644 GCA_964477615.1 uncultured Phycisphaeraceae bacterium
AACTGCACGACCTCTCGAAGACGGTGGAGTTTCATTATTCGAAGAGGGTGTGAGAAGCAGGCATCAGGGATCGGGCACCAGGCATCAGGCCGGAGCGAGTCGATTGAGACTTGGCTCTGCGCATCGCGGTTTTGCGGCATCGCTCGGCTGATAAACTGCCCCCATGCAGGACTTCGAGAAACTCGGCCAGTTCTATCTGGGGCGCGAATACGACCTTTCGGCGAAGAAGGGCGATGAGAACGCGCTGGTGCTGTATGACGCGAAGGACCTGGTGACGCACGCCGTGTGCGTGGGCATGACGGGGTCGGGGAAGACGGGGCTTTGCCTGGGGCTGATCGAAGAGGCTGCGATCGACGGCGTGCCCTCGATCGTGATCGATCCGAAGGGCGACCTCTCGAACCTGCTGCTGACGTTCCCGGCGCTTCGGCCCGAGGATTTCCGCCCGTGGATCAACGAGGACGATGCGCGGCGGAAGGGGCTCTCGCCCGACGACTACGCGAAATCGCAGTCGGAACTGTGGAGCAAGGGGCTCGCGTCGTGGGGGCAGTCGGGTGAACGCATCGCGAAGCTGCGTGGTGCCGCGGACATCAGGGTGTACACGCCGGGGTCGAACGCGGGGTTCCCGGTGAGTGTGCTGAAGAGCCTGAGCGCGCCCCCGGCAGCGCTCGTTGAAGACGGCGAACTGTTCCGCGAGCGGGTGTCGTCCACGGCGACGAGCCTGCTGGGTCTGATGGGCATCAGCGCCGACCCGCTGAGCAGCCGCGAGCACATCCTGATCTCGAACCTGCTGTCCCGGTCGTGGTCGGACGGGGTGGACATGGACCTGTCCACGCTGATTGCGCAGATTCAGACCCCGCCGCCGGAGATGCAGCGGCTTGGGGTGATGGAACTCGAAGGGTTCTTCCCGGCGTCTGAGCGGTTCGGGCTGGCGATGCGGCTGAACAACCTGCTGGCTTCGCCGGGGTTTTCGTCGTGGATGGAGGGGGAGGCGCTGGACATCGGGTCGATGCTCGCCGGCGAGGGCGGGAAGCCGCGCGTCGCGATCTTCTCGATTGCGCACCTGTCCGACGCGGAGCGGATGTTCTTTGTCTCGATGCTGTTCAACCAGGTGCTGGCGTGGACGCGGCAGCAGTCGGGCACGACGAGCCTGCGGGCGCTGGTGTACATGGACGAGATCGCGGGGTACTTCCCGCCGGTGGCGAACCCGCCGAGCAAGGGCCCGATGCTGACGCTGATGAAGCAGGCGCGGGCGTTCGGCGTGGGGATGGTGTTCGCCACGCAGAACCCGGTGGACATCGATTACAAGGGACTCTCGAACGCGGGGACGTGGTTCATCGGGCGCCTCCAGACCGAGCGCGACAAGATGCGGGTGCTGGACGGGCTGGAGGGGGCGATGTCAAGCGCTTCGGCTCGCTTTGACCGTGCGTGGGCGGACAAGACGCTCAGCGCGCTGGGGCCGCGGCAGTTCCTGATGAACAACGTTCACGAGGACGGGCCGGTGGTGTTCGAGACGCGGTGGTGCCTGTCGTATCTGCGCGGGCCGCTGACGCGCCAGCAGATCAAGGTGCTGATGGACCCGGTGAAGGCGGGGGGTTCGGCAGCAGGTGGCACCGGCTTCCAGCCGGTGCGGCAGGGTGCGACCGCTGCTTCGGTCGCGAGCAACGCACAGGCAACAGCAGCCACCACGTCCGCCGCGGGCGCCGCCGCCACGGTGTCGTCGGGCGCTGAGCGTCATCACCGGCTGGAAGCCGGTGCCACCAGGAGCGGTGCCACCGGAAACCGCCCTGTGCTGCCCGCCGAGATTCCGCAGTTCTTTTTGCCAACGCGGCAAGCGGGCTCGCTGGCGTATTCGCCGGTGCTTTTCGCGACAGCGCGGGTGCTGTACCGCGAGTCGAAGCTCGGGATCGACACCGAGGAGTCCGTGGCGATGATCGTGCCCATGTCGGACGGCGCGGTGACCGTGGACTGGGACCACGCCGAGGAGACGGACTTGGTGGAGGGTGATCTGGAGCGGGAGCCATCGTCGTCCGGCGCGTCGTTCGCCGCGCTCCCGGCGGAGGCGAGCCGGGCGAAGAGTTACGAGTCGTGGAAG
>CAYZFW010000105.1:0-7632 GCA_964477615.1 uncultured Phycisphaeraceae bacterium
TGGCCCGCGCCGGTCGGTCACCCGGACCTTGTGTTCGCGGGCGACGACCTCGATGACAGGGTGGGCTCCGAGGATCGAATGCCGCCCCTGCCGCTCGCCGCCTTCCACCGATTCGAGGAGGAATGATGGCGCCGTCCGCTGGTCCTGCACCACCAACCGGCGGTAGGCCAGCACCGGCGTGAGCTGGTCCGACAGCAGCCGCACCCCGACAGGGATCGCCACCGACACGGCGCCACCGGCCCGGCGCGCAGGCGAAAGCGCGGACAGACCCCGCGCCGCCTCCTCAAGAAACCGCTCTTTCGATAGCGAAACAAACATGGGGAGGAGTGTAGGGGGAAGGCACGAAGGGACGGAGGCACGGAGGGACGAAGTGTGGGAGGATGAAGCCTTACGCAGCATGGAGCTTGGGGAGGTCCACGATGAGCGGGCAGATCAAGACGTTTCGGGATTTGATCGCGTGGCAGCGCGCGATGGAGCTTGCGCGGGTTGTCTATTCGCTATCAAGGTTGATGCCGGACACCGAAAGATTTGGGCTGATCAACCAGATGAGGCGAGCGGCGGTCTCGGTGCCATCGAACATCGCCGAGGGATACGCCCGGCAGAGCACGCTCGACTATCTGAAGTTCCTGCGTATCGCGCGGGGTTCTCTTGCAGAATTGAGCACACAGTTCGAGATCGCCGTAACGACAGGGCTTCTCAAGTCGGACACCAGTGAAGCAGTCGCCCTTATGGAGGAGACCGACCGAGTGCTCCAAGGACTGATCCGAAGCCTCGAAGCAAGATCCCGCGGAAAGCGAGATGACATCTGACGGCACCACAGTCCGTCAACGATCACTGCGTGCCTTCGTGCCTTCGTGCCTCCGTCCCTACGTGCCTCTGCCCATCGCCTCCGGCTGCTCCCACAACTTCTCCAGCGCCGCGATCCGCGCCTCCACCGGCGGGTGGGTGGCGAACAGATTCCGCAGCGAGCCACCGCCAAACGGCTCAATAATGAACAGGTTGTTCGCCGCGGGGTTGGGCTGCACCAGCGGGATGCGCCGCGCCAGCATGTCGAGCTTGTTCAGCGCCCCGGCGAGGCCCACCGGCGTCCCGGCGATGATCGCGCCCTCCGCGTCCGCCGCGAACTCGCGCGTGCGGCTGATCATCGACTGGATCAGCGCCGCCCCCACCGCCGCGATGATCACGGTCACCAGACCCAGGATGGGGTGGCCACCCTCTCGATTCCCGCCGCCCATGAAGAAGAAGAACTGTGCCACCGTCGCCAGCGTGCCCGCGATGGTCGCGGCGATGCAGCTCGTCAGCGTGTCGCGGTGCTTGATGTGCGCCAGCTCGTGCGCGATCACACCCTCCAGTTCACGCTGGTCCATCACCCGCAGCAGTCCCTGCGTCACCGCCACCGCGCCCTTGCTCGGCGAACGCCCCGTCGCAAACGCGTTGGGTGCATCATGCGGGCAGATGTACACCTTGGGCATCGGCAGCCCGGCGCGCTGGCGCAGCCGGTCGACCATCTCGTAGAGCTCGGGCGCGGAGTTGGCATCCACCTCCCGCCCCTGCATCGAGGCGATGGCGATCTTGTCGGAGAAGAACCACGCCACCACGTTCATCAGCCCGCCGAACACCGCGGCCATGATGAGGCCGCTCTTTCCCCAGAACGAGCCGACGACGAGAACCAAGCCGAACATCGCGCCCATCAGCAGCGCGGTCTTGATGTTGTTTCGGAAGGTGTGCATGGGGAAACCTCAAAGCAGCAAAGCTCAAAGCAGCAAATTCGGATCGGGGTCCGTTCGGTGTCGGCCCGGTCCCACCGTCCCCTTCATACGCGATTGTTGGCACTTTCTGTTGTCCCGGCGTGAGCGATGCGGGACCGATCCGCCTGAGCCTGTGACGATCTCTCTTCTCAACCGCACGCCGCTGGGGGGCACCCTTGCAGCCTGATTCTCGGACCGTCGTAAAACCTTGTCAAGCAAGGGTTTACGGACCGATCCAAGCGCAACACCAGCCCACATTTTTGGGCAAAGCCGCTGGCTCGTTTCGCTCGTATATCTCATCGTACACACGGACGCCCGAGGACTTCTGCACTCGGATCGGGCGCCCAGGACCGCACACACAAGGTCGGCCCGGATGGTTGGGACAAGGTCTGTGTCCCCACACTCCGCACGCCGACGGGTGGGCAAAGCAATGGGACTCCAGTCTCGCACAGGGTTCGTGGCACAGGCCGGGTTCGCGTTTGGGGCGATGGCTCTCGCGGCGTCGTCGGGCCTGGCCGGTCCGATCACCTCGGACCGCACGCCCCGAGTGCCCGCGAAAGAGACTTCGATCGGCGCGTTCGGCTCCCGTGCGGACGGGTCGTCTTCCGCGTCGATGGCGCTGACGCGCTCGTTCACGAACGACGCCGTGCGCTCGGCCCGCCAGAGCGTCATTCCCTGGGGCGTTGCCTCTGTGGATGAGGTCCGGATCCCCATCGCCACCCCCGACTGGCGGCTGATGCCCCGCGCGCCGCGCTCCGAGCAGGAGCGCGCCATCCGCTACAACCGTGCCCGCTTCGCCGCCTCTCTCTCGGCCATGCGCGGCGACGCGCCCGTCTCCGCTGGCTCCGTCTTCTCGACGACCTACGGCGACGAAGCCCCCGCCGAGGCTTCGCTGAGCGAGACCCACACCGACGACGACGGCAACCCCGTCTTCGCCGCGCCGACCAAGTACTTCCAGGACTTCGAGGACGGCACGGTCGCCCGTGAGTGGCGTCTGTCGGGCCTTGACGACATGGAGAAGTTCGGCCGCTTCGCCGGCCCGTACCGCAACTCGACGCAGACGCTGTACGTCAAGTGCGAGCCCGATACGCCGTACGTGGTGACGTTTGACCTGCTGTTCATCGCCTCGATGCTGGGCGACGAGTCGGCGTCCGACCTGTTCAGCGTCGAAGTGGACGGGCAGGCCCTGCTGCAGGACACCTTCAGCGTGCTCAAGGCCCGCAACCAGGAGTTCAACCAGGAGCGCGAGGATTTCGACCCTGACATCTACAGGCAGGTTGCCGTCACCTTCACGCCCCGCGGCGACGGGGTCGTCAAGATCAAGTTCAAGTCCGTCGCCCACGGCAGCCCCGGCGGCGAGACCTGGGGCCTGGACAACGTCCACATCGACATCGCCCCCAAGCAGACCCTCGGCGAACTCCAGCACGGCGACCCGTCCGACTTCGGCGCCCTCGGCGCCATCGGCGGCCTTGGTCTCTCGGCCAACGGCGGTCCCTTCGACAACGGGAACAACTACTTCAAAGGTGATCCCTCGATCCGGCCCCCCGGCCCGCAAGGCCCCCTCGTCCCGAGAGAAACCCCCGTGCCGACACCCGGAGCGAGCGTGCTGCTGGTTGCGGGCGGGTGGATGGCGCTCCGCCGCAGGCGCTGACGAACGCGCGACAGTCGTGCCACGGGTTTCCGCCGTCCTCTCCGGTGGCGGCAGACACCAGTGCGATCCCGCCTCAACCTGAACGATCGGCACGGGCATCCCGCGAAGACGCGGGAAGCCCGTTGCACGCCACCCGCGTTTCACACCGACAGGTCCGCCGCGAGCGCCTCGAGCGCCATCGCCATGTTCACGTTGGTCGCCACGTGCCTCTCGGCGTCGACGATGCGGTCGATGGACCGCGCACACCGCTCGCCCGTTGCCGCGTCGCCCTTGGCCATCGATTCACGCATCCGCACTCGGTAACGGTCTGAAAGCAGCGTCGCGAGGTGGCGCACCGCGGCATGATTCGCCGCCTCCTTGCTCGCGTTTTTGTGGTCGGCCACCCACTGCTCGGCCCAGCCGCCCACGAGCTTGGCCATCGTTCCGCCCAGCGCCAGCGGGAACTTTCCGGCGTCGGCCTCACGCAGCAGCGGCTCGAGCGCCGACGACCACGCGTACAGCCCCGTCCGGACCGCGAGCAGCGCCTTCCCGGGTGAGCCCGCCGCGAACCGCTCAATCCACTGGCGCTCGCCCGCATCGAGCGTGCGCCCCAGCTCCCCCGCCGCCCGCTTGAACCACGCGCTCATCGCTTTCTCGTCCAGCGGACGGAATGAGACGCGCTGGCACCGGCTGCGGATGGTCGGCAGCAGGCGGTCCTCGTTCGCCGTGACGAGGATGATGACCGACCCCGCCGGCGGCTCCTCGAGGGTCTTGAGGATCGCGTTCTGCGTGGTGGCGTTGCTCTTGGACCGGTCCATGAGTTCCGCCTCGTCGACGATGAACACCTTTTGTGCCAGCGCCGACGCCGAGCGCACCGTCGCCGCCCGCGCAATCGGCCCGAGCAGATGGGTGTCGATCACGTCTTTGGGGATCGTGATCTGCTTGGCGTTCCGCACCGAGCGCTCTTCCGAATACACCGCGAGTTCCTTCGTGATCACATGCAGGTCCGGGTGCGTCCCCGCGTTGACCATCCCCCGCACCGGCCCCGACGGGTCCACGTCAAGTTCGCCGCCGAGGTTGGGCGCGAGCGTCGGATCGAGCAGCATCGCCGCAAAGGCAACCGCCGCGGTGCACTTGCCCACGCCCATCGGCCCCGAGAACACCCACGCGTGGTGGACTCGCCCCGAGGCCATCGAGGCGCGCAGCACGTCCAGCGCCTTGTCCTGCCCGAGCAGGTCGGCGAAGGTCTTAGGCGGCGCGGCCGCGGCAATCTCCTGGGTCACGGGGGGCATCGGTCCACACAGGATACCGCCGGGAACGACACCTACACTCCCCGCCCATGTCCGAACCGGGACCCGTTCCAACTTCCGAGGCCGCTGTCGCGCGCTCACCGAGCAGCCCCGAGCGCTCGCCGCTCGGCGAGATGCTCCGCATTGCCGCTCCGACCGTTGTGGGCATGCTGTCGTACACCGTCATGCAGTTCGTCGACAAGTTCTTCTGCTCCAAACTCGGGGTGGAAGAGCTCGCCGCGGCGGGCAACGGGGGCGTCGCCGCGTGGTTCCCCTGCTCGGTGATGGCCGCGCTGCTTGGCGTCATCAACACGTTCGTTTCGCAGAACCTCGGGGCCGGCCGGCCCGAGCGTGGCGCCGCCTACGCGTGGGCCGGGTTGTGGATGTCCACGCTCATGTGGGCCGTCGTGCTGCTGCCGTACGCGTGGTACTTGCCCGAGGTCTTCTCGACGATGCGCCATCTCGCGGGCGTCGAAGATGTGAACGAGAAGGTCCGCGCCCTCGAAGTGGACTACGCCCGCGTGCTGCTGGCGGGCATGGTCTTCAGCCTCTGGGCCCGCGGCATCGCGCAGTTCTTCTACGGCATGCACAAGCCCGTCGTGCCCACCATCGGCGTGGTGCTGGGCAACGCGGTCAACTTCGTCATCACCTACGCGCTGGTCTTCGGCAAGTGGGGCTTCCCCCAGATGGGCGTGGCCGGGAGCGCTATGGGAACCGTGATCGGCACCGTGATCGAGGCGGGCATCCCGCTGGCGGTGTTCCTCTCGCGCCGCTGCGATGCCGCGTACGCCACCCGCCGCGCCTGGCGACTGAACGCCGGGGCCGTGCGCGACATCCTCCGCATCGGCTGGCCCTCGGCCCTGATGTTCGGCAACGAAATGGTGTGCTGGTGGGTGTTCATGGCGGGGTTCGTGGCGAAGTTCGGCCCGGCGCACAACGCCGCGTCGTGGATCACGCTGCAGTACATGCACCTCTCGTTCATGCCCGCCGTGGGCATGTCGGTCGCGGTGCAGGCGATGGTGGGCAAAGCCATCGGCGCCGGACGGCCCGACGTCGCCCGCGCCAACGTCCGTCTTGGCGTGAAACTCACCGCGGCGTACATGGGCGTCTGCGCTGTGGCCATGGTCCTGTTCCGCGACCCGCTCGTCTCGGTTTTTCTGCAGGACACCGCGGCGGCGCACGCAGGGTCGGAACTCGGCAGCGCCGACCCCGCCGAGGTGCTCCGCATCGGCATGCAACTCCTGATCCTGGCGGCGGTGTTCCAGATGTTCGACGCCGTGGGCATCACGATGGTCGGCGCCCTCCGCGGCGCGGGCGACACGCTTTGGCCCGGCGTGATGACCATGGTGCTGGCGTGGACGCTCATCATCGCCGGCGGCGCGCTGGTCATCCGCTTCTGGCCCGACCTCGGCGCCCTCGGCCCCTGGCTGGGCGCAGCGGTCTACATCATCGCCTTCGCGCTGGCCATGGCGTGGCGCTGGAAGAGCGGCGCATGGCGCCGGATGAAACTGGTCGAGCAGCCGGCGTAATCACTGCGTTCACGCCCCGAACATCGTCCACAGCGTCATCCCCAGAAACACCAGCCCCGCCACCTGGACGCCGCGGTCCTTCAGCGCCACCTCGGTCGGGTCGTCGTACACGCCCTTTTCCAGCAGCACGATGCAGCGCAGCAGCGCGTACGTTGCGGGCAGCAGCGTGAGCCACAGCCACGGGATGGCGGTGCGGCCCGTCTCGCCGCCGGGCGAGTGGTCTTTCAGGTACAGCGCGTACGTCATGAGGGTGATGACCGCCGTGACGACGACCATCATCTGGAGCAGCGTGTCGGTGTAGAGCGCCTGAACGGGCCGGTGCGCCCCGCCCTCGCCCGACGTGCCCGCCAGCGTGCGCCGTTCACCCAGACGCTTGCCGAAGGCCAGGAACATGCTGAGGAACAGCGTGACGTTGAGCAGCCACGCGGTGGGCGTGATCGCCACCGCCGCGCAGCCCCCCATCATCCGCAGCACGAACCCCAGGGACAGGCTCATCACGTCGGCGATGATGCGGTGCTTCAGGAACGTTGAGTACGTCAGCACGTTCGCCGCATAGAGCGACACGCACAGCCCCACCACCATCCGCACCGCCTCGGGCAGCGCCAGCACACACGCCGCGCCCGCAGCGAACAGCGCCACCGCGAACCCCCACGCCGTGCCCAAAGTCACATGCCCCGCGGCAATCGGCCGGTTGCGCTTCCGCGGATGCAACTGGTCGGCGCGGTAATCCAGCGAGTCGTTGACGACGTAGCAGCCCGAGGACACCAGCGCGAACGCCGCGGCGGCGATCAGCGCCGAGACAATCACCTCACGCGGCTCCGCCCCCGCCCCACCCGGCAACGGAGCAACCAACTGCCGGTACCCGTAAAACGGGCCAACAAGCACAAACGCGCTCTTGCCCCACTGCCACGGGCGGGCGAGTTTCACCAGGCTCAGGAGGATGGGCGGCTTTCGTGGCACGCGGTTGGATGATCGATGGAAGTGCGGGTCGTACGCCTGCGCCGCCTACGGGTTCTTTTGCAGCACCGCAAAGTACTGCAAACCCCGCCCGAACAGCATGTTCACCACCGGCGGGTACAGGTTCATCGACAGCCGCTCCTCCGCGGCACGCATGTTGAGCGATTCATGCACGGCCTTCCACGACGCCGGCGTGTGGTAGCGGTATAGGCACTTCACGCCGTACGGCGCATTCGCCGCCCAGTCGATCAGGCTGATGCGCTGCTGGGCCAGCGGCCCTTTCACCACGTGGTCCTTGATGACGACCACCCGCCGCGACACCCGTCGGCACTCCCGCAGCAGGCGCGGCTCGTCCTCTTCGTGGTGCAGCACGTCGGCGACGATCACGACATCGAACGAGTTGTCCGGGAACGGCATCGAGACGCCGTCATAGGGATGCACCGTGATCGGCTCCCCGCCGCGCTTGTACCGTTCCAGCC
>CAYZFW010000106.1:0-7617 GCA_964477615.1 uncultured Phycisphaeraceae bacterium
GGGGGGGTGCTGGACCGGATCACCGAGCGGCTTCGTGAGCACCGCGAGGCGGAACTTGGGCGGGTGTCGCGGACGGTGATCGACCGGCGCGACCTCCCAGCCTCGGACCTCGACGAGAACGGCCACCCCGCGTGGGGCGAGGACGACACCACCGAGATGGTGCGTGGCCTGGACAAGATCGAACGCGACATCGACGGGGGTGCGGCATGAGCAGACGGACCGAACAGATCAGCGAGAGCATCCGGCGGGCCGTGCAGATGATCCTCACCGAGGGGCTGGGCGACCCGCGCCTCAACGGGCTGCTGCTGACGGTGACGACCGTGGGCGTCGACACCGACCTGACGGTGGCGGTGATCCGCGTGAGCGTGCTGCCGCACGAGAAGGAAGACCTGGCCCTGCACGCGCTGAAGAGCGCGGCGCGGCACATCCGGCGCGAAGTCGGCGACCGCATCGACCTGCACAAGATGCCCGAGTTCATGTTCAAGCTGGACGAGGGGCTGAAGAAGCAGGCCGAGGTGCTGGCGGCGCTGTCGAAGGCTCGCGAAGAGCGCGAGGCGAGGGGTGAGATCGCAACGACCGAAGAGACAAAGGACAACCAGAGCATGAATCCCCCGGAGAAATCTGCGTGAGCACCGCCGACCATGCGAAGAACCTGGCCGCCCTGCTCAAGAAGCTGAAGTCGCGGTACGAGCCGGCCCCGCCGGTGAAGCGCTCGCCGATGGACGAGCTGCTGCTGGGGCTGCTGCTGTGGGACGCGACGACGCCCAAGGCCGAGGCGGCGCTGAAGCGGCTCCGCGATGCCCACGTGGACGACAACGATCTGCGTGTTACCCGCCCGGCGGAGATCGCGGCGACCCTGGGCAAGCTGTACCCCAAGGCGGAGGAGCGGGCGGCGCGGCTCCACGCCGTGCTCTCGGACATCTACAAGCGCGAGCACAACGTGACGCTCACCCCGGTGATGGCGATGTCCAAGCGGGACGCGGCGAAGTACATCGAGACGCTCTCGGGGCTGCCCCTGTTCGCGAGCGCCCGCTGGCAGCTGCTGGTGCTGGAATCTCACCACATGCCGGTGGACGATCGGATGCTGTCGCGCCTGCTGGCGGCGGGCGTGGTGGAGGAGGGCGACGACGTGGAGAAGGCGACCGGTGTGCTGCAGCGCCACGTGAAGCACGAGGACGCCGTGGCGGCCTTCCAGTTGCTTCAGGCGTGGAGCGAGGACCCCGACTCCGAACCCGCGCCCGCCCCGGCGAAGCCCTCTCCCAAGCCAGCGGGCAAAGCCCCGGCGAAGAAGGCCGCGGAAACATTTGTGAAGAAGAAGACATCCAAAAAAACGGCCGGCACGCGTGGGTGATCGGCACTGTTCGCCGGCGGCGGTGGCATGAGGAGCGGCCCGCCGGGCGTCTACGCTTGTGCCGATGAATCGCACTCGAAACAGCGCGGGTGAACGTAGCGCGGGCGCGGTGCTGGCGGCGGCGCTGGTGGTGCTCGCAGGGTCGACGGTGTCTTGCTCGTCTTCGGGGGCACGGGGGCCGGGAGGCTCGACGGCAGCAACCACATCCGACGCGGCGTCGGGCGGCTTCACGCCCGACACGCGGGCGATGAACGCGCCCGCCCCGCCTGGGCTCGATCCCGCGCTCACAAAGGTCCTGCCCGAAACGGAGATCAACGCTCGGCTGAGCCTTGACGAAGCGATCGAAAAGGTCGCGGGTCTGCCGACGTCCGCCGCGGCGGAGTCGGGGGGCGGAGGACCGAACCCGGGCGAGGGCCCCATCGTGGTCGATGCCGGGGCCATCGAGATCCCGCCGGAACGCCGCGCCGAGGCGCTGCGCTCTTACACACAGGGCCGCGTGGCCCGTCTGTCGGGCGACGCGGCGGCGGCGGTGGTGAGCCTGCAGAAGGCAGCTCGCCTTGATCCTTCGCCCGCGGCAGTGTGGCGCGAACTCGGCGAGGCGCAACTCGCGACGGGCAACCGCGCATTCGCGTCGGCGTCTTTCGCGCGGGCTTTGGACCGCGACCCGGAAGACACGCGGGCACTCGAGCAGAACAGCCGCATCGCCGTGGAGCGGCGCGACTTTGCACGCGGGGCCGCGCTCACGGCCCGGCTTCTGAAGCGCCCGCTCGAGCAGGCCGACCCGGCGCTGCCGTACATCGCGTGGTCGCAGATGGCCCGGTCGTTGTCGTCTCTGGGTTTCACGGGCGCGGCGGCGGAGGCGTCGCTGCGGGCGGCGGACCTGCCGGCACGGTTCGAGGGGCCGACGAGCCGGGAAGCAGAACTGAACGCGCTGTACCGGCAGCGGGGCGACACGCTCCGCGATGCCGGTGACGCGATGTTGCAACTGGGGCGGTACCGCGAGGCGTCGGAGATCTATGCGCGCGCGGCCGAACTGCCGACGATGTCGCCCGCGGCGCTGCTGCCCCGGCGGGTGTTCGCGGCGATGGAGCAGGGGGACGCGGAACGTGCGGCCACGCTGGTGCTCGCAGAGCTTCGGGCGTCCAAGGGGCGTGTGGGCGAGGTGCTGCTGCCGTTGGTGGCGCACGTGAGCGCCCACACCGTCCGAGGCCCGGCGCGGCTGTCGGCGGGGATCGACGAGATCGAAGCCGGGCTGGGCGAGCGTGAGCGGTCGCTGGCGACGGGATCGCTTGCGCGGTGCCGGGCCGCCGCGGCGGACACCGCGCGGGCGCTGCCGATCCTGCGTGCGAGGCTCGCGGCGGCGCCGGGCGATGAAGATGCACTGCGCGACCTGCTGGCCCGCTTGCGGGGTGCGCCGCGCGCGGACCTCGTCAAGGAGTGTCTCGGGCTCATCGAGGCCGCGCCGATGCAGGAGCGTCGCTACGGCACGGCGCTGGCGCGGGAACTGGCGGCGCGGCGGGCTCGTGGATCGGAGTCGGCGGAGACGGAAGCGGGGACTTCGGAAGCCGCCGCCGACGGGCCCGCGGACGCGCTGGATGATGTGGACTCTGCGCGGCAGGGTTCGCCCGCCGCGTGCCTTCTGCGGTCGCGCCTGCTGGCCTCGGAAAACAAGGCGGAGGAGGCGCTGCGGGCGCTCGAGCCGATCGCGGCATCGGATGTGCCGGGTGCGGGGATTTCGCCGGAGATGCGGGCGGCGGCGACGATCGCGCGGGTGGCGCTGCTGATGCCGCTGGGGCGTCACGCCGAGGCCGACACGCTTCTGGCCGGACTCTCGGAGGACGACGCGGTGGTGCGCGGGGCCAAGGGGCTGGCGCTGTCGCAGCGCGGCGACGACGCGGCGGCGCTCGCCGTGCTCGGGCCGCTTTTGGAACCGGGGTCTTCGCTGCCGTCGGGGATCGACCGTGCCGAGCTGCTGGTGAGCGCGGCGCAGATGTGCGCACGCCGGGGCGAGGGGGAGCGGGCCCGTGACCTGCTGGAACAGGCGCTGGCCGCCGACCCGCTGCGCGACGACGCGTACGTGGGGCTGGTGGCGCTGTACGCACCGGGGCAGGCGCTGGCCGACGAGGTCAAGTTGATCGAAACGATCCGGCGCATGCGCGAGGCGAACCCTTCGAGCCGCTCGCTGCGCTGGCTGCGGGCGCAGGAGAGTCTGGGGCGCGGGCAACTCGATCTGGCGGAGCGCGACCTCGCGGACCTGGCCGAGGAGACACCGACGCAGCCCGAGGTGGTGGTGGCGCTCAATCAGGTGTGGCTGCGAACAGGCTCGGCGGCCAAGGCCGAGGCGTGGCTGCGGGCCAAGTCAGAGCGGTTCCCGGATGCATCGGTGCTGGTGACGGAGCTGGCCGAGGCGGTGGCGGCGCAGGGGCGACTGACGGAGGCCGAGGCGATCCTGACGTCGCGGCTGTCGCTGACGCCCGGTGACGCGGGGGTTTCGCGGGCGCTCGAGCGGCTGTACCGCGGGAAACTCAACGAGCCGGCGAAGGCGGACGTGCTCGCCAAGAAGCGGCTGGAGGGCGCGCCCCTCACCGCCGACACGCTGCTGGAACAGGCCGATCTCGCGTGGCGTGACCAGCGGCTGCCGGAAGCGGTCTCGCACATGCGGGAACTGCTGAACCGGTTCCCGAAGATCGTGTTCCGACCGGACCAGGCGGGGCGGATCGGGGAGTTCATCGCCGCGGTGACGGACGAGGGACTGAAGGAGAACAACGTCTCCACAGCGCTGGCCGACCTGGTGAGCGCGCTGACGGATGCGACACCGACAGCGGGGTTCGAGACGCTCGCCCGTCGGCTTCAGGTAGTCGCGTCGGCCGGGGCTGCGGACGCGGCGGCGCTGGTGCGGCACCTTGAGAACGCCGTGCAGAAGTTCCCGCGCCGGGCCGAAGACCTGGTGCTGGTGACGGCGACGAGTTCGTGGTACCGCGTGCGGAACGAGGCGAACATCGAGCTGCCCAAGGCCGAGCTCGACCTGCTGCGGAAGGCGCGCGAGACGGCGTTGACGGTGATGGAGCAGTCGCCGCGGCTGCTGGGGAAGGTCACGCCGCGGGTGGTTGTGGCGTGGATGGAGTTTGCGCTGAACCTGCAGAAGGGGCCGTCGTTTGTGCAGGCGATCAACCGCGCTCGCGCCGACAACATGCTCGAGAGCGTGATCGCGTCGATGGACGCGCCGGTGAACCCGCGCCAGCAGCGCCGCCGCCCGCTGGCGGACAACGCGTACCAGATCGCCGCGTTCCTGACCTTCCTGAACGAAGAGCAGGCAGCGGAGGAGATGCTGCGGACCGCGCTGCGGTACGACCCTCGGCACGCGCCGTCGTCGAACGACCTGGGCTACCGCCTGCTGCTGGCCGACCGGAACATTGAGGAGGCCGCGGGGCTGATCGAGCAGGCGGTGCAGCAGCACCCCAACACGGCGTCGTACCTCGACTCGCTCGGCTGGGCGCGGTACAAGCAGGGGGTGATCTTCGACGACACCGACCCGAAGACGGGCGGGAAGCGCGAGGGTGCGATGACGCTCATCAACCGTGCCCTCGACATCATGACGCGCGAGAACACGCCGGATTCGCGCACAGGGATGCCGATCATCATCGACCACCTGGGCGACAGCGTTTGGGCGGCGGGCGACCATGAGACCGCGGTGCGGCACTGGGAACTCTCGGCCCAGGACGCCCAGAACCTGCTCGAGCAGGACGACAAGGCGATGAAGTCCGACGACCCCGACGAGCGGGAGAACCGCCTGGGTGGGTCGCTGCGGAAGGAACTCGAGATGGTGCTGGCGATGGCGAGGCTGAAGGCCTCGGCCGCGCGCGAAGGCAAGGACCCGCCGGTGTCCAAGATGCACGCGCCGATGAATCAGCCGGGGAACGCCCCTCCGGAGCCCGGCGAAGCCGAAGAAGCCGCCCCCGAGGCGCTGGTCCCGGTGGAACCCGCGCCCGCTGAGCCGGCCCCCGCGCCAGCGCCCCCGGAATCCCCGAAGGAACCAGGCACCGGGCTGTAACCGCGTCGATGTTCGGGACATCTCAGCCAATGATGAGGGCCATGACCTTCGACAAAGCCCCCGTGCTCCCCGCGATGGACGACCCCAATGAGGCGGCGCTGCTGCGCCGGCTTCAGGCGGGCGACGGCGAGGCGTACGAAGAGATGGTCCGGGAACTCTCGCCCAGGCTCTACGCGGTCGCGCGCCGCCTCATGGGCAACGACGACGACGCGGCGGACGCGCTGCAGGACGGGTTCGTCTCGGCGTTCAAGGCGATTGGGAGTTTCGACGGGCGGTCGCGCCTCTCGACGTGGCTGCACCGCGTCGTGGTCAACGCCTGCCTAATGAAACTCCGCAAGGCGCGCCGGCGCGGCGAGAAGTCCATCGAGTCGCTGCTGCCGCGGTTCCAGGACGACGGGCACGCGGTGAGCCCGGCAAGGGCGTGGGAGACTTCACCGGGCGCGGGGATGCAGCGCTCGGACCTCCAGCGTCTGGTGCGCGAGAAAATCGACGAACTCCCCGAGACGTACCGCACCGTGCTGATGCTGCGGGACATCGAAGGCATGGACACCGAAGAGGCAGCGGGGGTTCTGGGGGAGAGTGTTTCGGCCGTGAAAACCCGTCTGCACCGCGCGCGGCTGGCGCTGCGTGAACTGCTCGACCCGCTGATGACGTCCGGCTCGTTGTAGGGCCGCTCACTCGAACGATCTGTACTCGGACACACCCTTCGAACACCATGCTCTGCACCCACGTCATCACCGAGTCCCTCATGGACTACCTCGACGGCACGCTGCCCGAGCGGGAGCGCGCTGAGTTCGAGCTGCACCTGGGGATGTGCCGCAGTTGCCGGGTGTACCTGGAGACGTACCGCAGGACGGTGGAGGCGGCGAAGGCGAGTGCGAAGGACGTTGACGCGGCGTTGCCGCCGCCGCCGGAGGATTTGGTCAAGGCGATTCTGGCATCGGTGCCGAAGCACGAGCGCGGTCCTGGCTGATTACCGCAGATACCGCCTCGCCCCCTCGATGTACGGCGCCATCTCCATCGGCAGCGACTTGATTCCGCGGCGCAGCGACTTGGCCACCGCGTACTCCAGGCTCTTGCGCATCCGCTCGCGGACCTTGTCCGTCACGTTCAGCCCGCGCCGTTCCATCTCGGCCAGCGCCCACGCCCAGGCGTGGTACTCCTCGAGGCAGCGCGGCTTGTACACATCGAAGCCGATCGCGTGATGGCCGATCTCGTGGCAGAACACCGCGGCGGACATGGGGCCGACGGGCTTCGGGGCTTCGATCAATCTGACCACACGTCCGTCGCGGTAACGGACGCTCCACGCCACGCCGCTCATGCCCTTGCGCCACTTGCGGACGCGCACGCCGTGGGTGCTGAGGAGATCGCGCATCATGGCGTCGTACTTCGCGGCCATCGCGCCGTTGGGCTTTGACGTGGCCGCGGCGACGACTCGGGGCTTGCTCTTGACGAGCGTGCGCTGCCGCGGCGCTTCAACCGCCACGGCTATCTCGCGATGCGGCGCGGCGGACGGGGCAGCCGGGCGTCTGCCGCCGGTGATCGCGTCCCAGATTCTCAGGAACGAGAGTTGCACAGAAGCCTGTCCCCGGGGTTGACGTTGTGGCCCATGACGAACGAGTGCCAGGCCATGGGCTTCTTGCCCGCGGGCTGGACCTCGAGCACGCGGAGGATGGTCGCCTCGCCGCAGGCGATGAGGCCCTGGGCGCGGTCGATGACCTCGCCCGGCAGGGCCGCGCCGCTGTGGTACGCGGGCTTTCCGTTTGGCTGTGTTTCGGCGAGAGCGCGGAGGAGTTTCACCTCGGCCCCGGCAACGGTCACCGCCACGCCGGGCCAGGGGTTCAGCCCGTTGATGCGGCGACGGCACGGCTCGGCCTCGTCGGAGAAATCGACCCACGAATCGGCCTTGCTGAACTTGCCGGCGAGTGTCACCTTCGATTCGTCTTGCGTGACTGGCGTCAGCGTGCCCGCCGCGTGACGTGCGAGAACATCGGCCATGAGTTCGGGGCCGTCACCGGCGAGTTTGTCGTGCAGGTCGCCCGCCGTCAGGAGCGGGAGGACCTTACGCCTGGACTGGCCCAGGACCAGGCCGGCGTCCATTCGGTCGGCCAGAGTGATGACAGAGTTCCCGGTCTCCTCATCGCCCGCAAGCACGGCGTGGTTGATCGGCGCGGCTCCGCGCCAGCGCGGCAGCAGCGAGGCGTGAAGGTTCACC
>CAYZFW010000107.1:0-7581 GCA_964477615.1 uncultured Phycisphaeraceae bacterium
TACGTTGGACTGGTGACGGCGCGGCTGCCGCTGCCGCCGGTCACCGGATCGTGCCCATCGCTTTGCTGTGAGGGGGCGGGGCCGTGCCACCGAGGTCGGCGTCGGCGCCGATTTCGGTGGCACGACCGACACGCGGAGGCCCTGCACCAACAGAAAACCCCGCGGTGATCGCGGGGTTGATCGCTGTGTAAGGCAAGTTGCGCGGGCCGAAGGGTTAGTTGATCGCGCGGGTCACGGCCCGCTGCTCGATGGTGATGGAGCCGACGTCCGCCGTGAGCGTCGCGGTTGCGCCCCCGGGGGCGCCGGTGCCGACGGTGCCGGTGATCGCTCCGCCGCCGCCCATGTCGGCGCGGGCCGAGAGACCGGGCACCACCGAGGTGACGCCGCCGACATCCGACTTGCCCTTGACCTTCCCGTTCCACTGAGGCGAGACGACGAGGTGGACGTTGCCCACGTCGGCGGACGCACGGACGTTGGTGGATTCGCCGAGCAGTTCAAGGCGAACATTGCCGACGTTCGTCGTGACCTCGGCGGGGCCCTGAGCGTTGACGACGGCGTTGCCGACATCGGCGCGGGCGACCACGCCGCCGAGCACGCCGCTGACCTTCACGTCGCCGACATCGGTCGCGACCTTCGCGCCGCGTTCGAAGCCGACGACGGTGACGTTCCCCACGTCGTCGCTGACGTCGATCTTGACGGAGGGCGGCGCGGTGACGACCCACTTGACCTCCCAGTTCTTGCCGTTCCAGCCGCCGGCCGAGGGGTGCTTGGCCGAGGCGGTGACGCCGGTGTCCCCGGCGGGGTCGTTCACGTCGAGGATGATCTCGCGGAGTGCCTCGTCGGCCTTGGTCTGCGTGCTGCCCTTGCCGATGAGCGTGAGTTCCATCGTCACGCCGGTGGCGGCGGGGTCGGCGACGACCTTGATATCACCGACCATGTTCTCGATCCGCAGCGAAGACTCGGCCGCGGCGGTGAGGGTCTTGGTCGAGGTGGCGGTGTATTTCGTCTCGTCGCAGCCTGAGGCGCCGACGGCGCAGCCGGTCATGAGCAGCGAGGCGAAGATCGCCCCGGTGATGGGGCCGAGTGACGAGGCGACCGAGGGGTTCTCATTCCGCATCGAGGGGTTGGGCATGGTGGTCTCCTTTGGGGTTCGAGAGGGATGCGAAGCAGCGCTGGGGGAACGCCGCAGTCCGGAGCACGTGCGCGGCCCACCCTCACAGACGCCTGATTGGGGATCTCCCGGCGTGGATTTCACGTGTCGACGTCAATCTCGGACTCACACGTTGACGGCCGCGGGGCCGAATCACTGGTCAAACTTCGGCACTTCCAGTTCCTTCCCCTTTTTCCCAAGCCCGGCCTGATCGTGCTGGGCGTCGGTCAGGATGTCGGCGAGGCGCTCGCGGGGCTTGCGCTCCATTTCGATGCGCTCCTGCCAGCGTTTGGTCCAATCGCCGGGCTGGTCTTCGCGCGATCCAAGCTCGTACGGGTCGGCGTCCTGCGCTTTGATGGTCTCGAGCGCGGCACGCTCGGCTTTGTCGGCGGCTTCCTTCTCGAAGTCCGCGCGGATGAGGGCGATCTCTTCCTTCTGCTTCGCGGTCAGGGTTTTCAGTTCGGCCACCTTGCGGAAGTCGAGCTCACTCGCCTGAGTCCACTGCCAACTCCCCATGCGATCCGCGCGGGAGTAGAACCGCATCCGCGCGCGGTCGCGCACGCTCTCGGGCAGCGTGGGCAGCACGCGCCGGAATGCCGCGAGGTTGACGTCCCGAACGGCCGACCACTGCTCGACCGAACGGGCGTACATCGTCCCTTGCCAGCGCCGACCGAAGCCCTCCTGGTCGTTGTCTTCGTGGTCCGGGGCCTTGTACTTGCTCTCCGCGGGCTTGTACGCCTGCGCCACCGCCACGGCCCGATCCAGCGCGTCCTGGTACCCCGCCAGCGCTGTCACCGTATCCTCGGGCATCGGAAGACCCTCCAGCACGTCCCGCACCAGGGCGTCGACCTCCACGGTTGCCAGCCCCATCTGCCCCGGCTCGCTCTTGAGCGTGTCGCGCCGCTTCAGCCGCGACTGCACCTTGGGCCACAGGTCCGCCTGCTCGGCGGTGAGGACAAGCTTGATGTCCTCCAGAAGGTTGTCACGCAGTTTCGCGGCGTGCTTGGTGTACTTCTCCGTCACAGGACGGGCCTTCTCCCACACCTCGCTGTCGTTGTTCCATACGCCGCTCGGCATGAACGTCTGGCGGTACCACGTGCCCATCTTCTTGCGGCTTGATTTGAGCTTGTCCTGGTACGACTGGAACCGGTCGTCGATCAGCGCCTTCTGATCGTCGGTGACGCCGGCGGCTCCGAGGATGGTGTGCAGCTCCGCACGCTCCAGCGCTGGGGGGCGCTCGTAGGAGAGGGCGTATGACTCGTACTGGCGGTCGTCCCACTCGATGTCCTGCCGCGCGGCCGTGGGGCGGGCGAGCGACAGCACGAGGGCGGACGCCAGAGCGATGATGAAGGTCACCCGGTTCATGCGTGGATTGTAATCCAACACTTTGCCGCCGCGGTGCGACGGTTCACTCATCAAACGAAGGTTCCTTCACGTCCGTCGGCTTGAAGGGCGCGGGCAGTTTCGCCAGCATCTCGGCCGGGAGGGCCGCGCGGACCTTCGCCACGACGGACTTCTGCATCTCCGGCACCTTCTGCATGAAGGTCCGCACCGACTCACCGCCGAACATCGCTGCCTGGTCCTTCGCCTCGGCGAGTTCCTTGTCCCGCTTCGCCGCCGTGTCGCGGTAGAGCGCGAGCGACTCGCTGTCGTGCGCCTTGCGGATGTCGGCCAGCGACTTCTTCTGTTCTTCGGTAATGCCTTCCAGCTTCATCGCGGCGTCAAAGGCCCTGTCCATGTCCGCCCCGCCGCGGTCATAGAACTGGAAGTACGACTGGCGGTAGTAGTCGATCTGGAAGCGGTCACGCAGGTGCTCGGGGATTACCGCGGCGATCTTCGAGAGCGAGCGGTTGTTCACCTCCTGGGCCGCGGCGGACTTCTTCCGCAGTTCGCCCATCATCTCCATCCCGAACTTCTGCTGCTCCTCCATCGACATCTCGGACATCTTCTCGCCCAGTTCCTTCATCGTCTTCTTGATGTTGTCCTGCCACGCCAGCAGTTCGGTGATCGCGGCGTCCATGTCCTGCTCGTACTGGTCGATCACCGGCAGCGCCTCGGCGGGGAGTTTCTCGCCGTTGAGTGTGCGCTCGAGGACGTCGGTGAGATTCGTCGTCCCGCCCGAGACCGAGCCCATCGCGCCTGCCTCGGCGAGGCGGCGGCGCCGCTCCACCTTCGCCCACGACTCGGCCTGCTTTGGGGTCAGGGTCGCCTTGAAGTCGTCGAGGAAGCCCTTCTCCAGCGTCTCGATGTGTTTGGCGTAGTTGTCGAACGCCTCCATCATCTTCTTCATGTTCTCCTTGGAGGGCTGCACGCCGCCGCCCTGCATCCCCTGGGAGAACTCCATCACCTTCTTGGTCGCCTCACTCACCTGCCCCTTGAAGGTGGCGAAGAGGTCGAGGATCGTCTTGCGCTGATCGGCGGGGAGGTCGAGCGTCGACATCATCGACTCCACCGTCGAGCGCTTCAGCGACGACCCCATGCCCCCCATCTGCACGTCGTCCGCGTCGGCGTCCTGAGCGACCGCCGCCGCCGGGGGGAGAACCCAGGGCGCAGCGGCCGCGGCCGCCATCGAGAGAGAGATCACGAGGCGACGCAGCAGACCGCGAGTGAATGAGTGTTTCATGGATGGGCCGTCTGGACAGGTGCGGGGCCACCGCGCGGAACGTTCCGCCGCGGTGACGACACCAATGTACCAGCCGCCTTCGCCGCGGTTTCTCGTCAGAAACACCCAGCCGCAAACTTCACCCGCCCAGCTCCCGCCCGCGGTCGCGTGCTCGGATCACGGCGGCCCTCACCGCCTCGCCCACGCCCCGCTGATCCAGCACGTTGCAGGCTGCCTCGGTGGTCCCGCCTTTGCTGGTCACCGCGGCCCGCAGCGCTTCCGCGGGCGTTCCGGGCGATTCCGCCAGCAGCCCCGCGGCCCCGACCAACGTCTGTCGGATCAGCCGGTCCGCCACACCGCCGTCCATTCCCGCCTCCACCGCGGCAGCCTTCATGGCTTCGGCGAGGTAGAAAAGGTACGCCGGTCCGGAACCCGACAGCGCCGTCACGACGTCCATCATCGATTCCGACACCACTTCCACCACCGGACCGAGCGCCGCGAACAGCGCCAGCGCGGCGTGCTCGTCTCCACTGCGTGCCCCGTCCCCCAGGGCCACCGCCGTCGCGCCCTGCCCGATCCGCGCCGGGGTGTTGGGCATCGCCCGGATCACCCGCACGCCGCCGCCGAGGGCCGCCCGCACCTTCGCTGAGGGCGTGCCCGCCAGAATCGACACCACGATCCCGTCAAACTTCACCCCCGCGGCCTGCCACTGCGCCGACACGCTCTCGAGTGACTGCGGCTTCACCGCCAGCAGAACCATCGGCGGTGGGTTCCGTCCGATCGCCGCCGATGCCGCGCCGATTTCCTCGGCCGTCGCCACCCCCACCTCCTCAAAGCCTCGCCGCGCCCCCGCGTCCGGCTCGATAACGAGGAACGCTGCCGCTGGGTGAAGGCCCTTCGCGACACACCCGAGAATGATCGCGCGTGCCATCGTCCCGCCGCCGATCACGACGAAGCGTGTGTCCATGTCCGCATCGTACAGGCGCGAGCAGCCGCACCACTACCGCATCACGGTCTCGCCCGGCGCATCCGCCGCCAGGATCACGTGCAGTTCCCAGGGCTTGTGGTCCGCCAGGTCGATGGTCGCGCCGACGCGCAGCGAGCGTCCTTCACGCTTCAGTACCGTCACCACCGGGCGGTCGATCATGTCCGCGTGGGCCCCCACCACCTCGGCCAGGTCGCCCGTCGAGAGTCGAACGTAACTGCCCACCGGGAACAGCCCCGTCGCCTCGACGAGCGCCCGAACCATCTTGCGCTCGAACACCCGCTCGCTCCCCATGGCAATCAACTCTTCCAGCGCGTCGTAGGCTCGCTTCGTCGGGCGGTACGGCCTGGGGCCAATGCTCGCGGCGAACGCGTCCGCCACCGCCACCACCTTGGCGATCTCGCCGATCTGCTTGGATTTCAGCCCGCGCGGGTAGCCGCTGCCGTTCTCGCGCTCCTGGTGCTGGTACGCCGCGAGCGAGACCTCGTCGGGCAGCCCTTCGACGGTATCGAGCAGCATCACGCTGAACGCGGGGTGACGGCGGATTCGGTTGGCATCGATCTCGTCCAGCGCCCGCGTGCTTGTGCGCACGGACGACGGGATGAGCCCCATTCCAACGTCCGACAGCATCCCCGCCAGCGCCGCGTGCCGCACGTCCCGAGCGACGAATCCCATCCGCTGCGAGATCGCCACGCACAGCGCCGAGACGGTGAACGCGTGATCCGGCAGGAATTCTTCGCGCCGCGGAGCGGAAAGCCCGATCTGCGCGAACCGGCCCGGGTGGGCGTCGCAGAGTTCGATCAGTTCGTCCGCCAGCACCTCGAACTCCGACACATGGGTCGGTACCCCCGCGAGGACGCGCTTCATCACCCGGTGCAGCGCCGCCACGCGCACGCCACGCCACTTCGCCAGCGCCTCGCCCTCGGGCCATGCTCGTCCGTCGTCGGTGGTCGTTGTTCCCCATCCGCCGCCGCGCTCCACGGTTAGTGGCAGTTTCGACCACCGCTCCTCGCGGTCTGCGGCGATGTCGTCGGCGAGTTTCATCCGGCTGGCACGCAGCCGCGCGGATTCCTTCGCGTCGATCCCCACGAATGCGCCCGACTCGAGCGCGTCCAGTGCTGTCTCGTCCACCTCGTCGCCCGATTCGACGGCGAGCACGCCGCCGAGCGTGACCACGTCGGCCTCCGCCGACGCCCCGGCACGCGGCAGCAGCGCCTGCGGCGCCGCACGCACCACTCCGGCGCGGCGGAGTTCATCGATCGAGTTCGCCAGGTACAGGTCCCCCACTTCGAACTGCCCGAGCGTGCGGCACATCGATTCGGAGAGCGTGACCTCCGGGGCGAGCAGCTTCACCCCTTGCCGGGTGAACAACGCCCCGGGCAAGCGCGCCCCGGCCCGCAACATGGTGGGATCGAATGGGTCCATGATGAAACGGCTATCGGGCGTTTTCGGTCCGAGATTCACCGCCCGACCGACCGTGCCACGGGCTTCCCCGTTTCCGAACCGGGATGCCCGTGACTCAGGCGTCCGAGACCCCCCGCGGCTTGGTCACGCAAGATTCTCGGACCTGTGTATACTTTTCCGCTTCCCCGCGTCGCAGGCACATGGGCGACGCACGCAGTTCGTCCGCCGGCTCGCCATCCTGCCCCCCACCCCGACGTGGGAAACCGACGCCCCAATCAGCCCAATCAGTGACCATCCCGTCGTTCCGGGCGTGGTTTCTCGAACGATCTCAACCCCATTCAACCCTCTGAAAAGGAGCAACGACATGAACCGAACCCTGACCATCCTCGCCGCCGCCCTCGCCCTCACCGCCGTGGGCTGCGAAGAGAAGAAAGACGGGACCAGCCTCGTCGAGTCCGCGACCAAGAGCGTCGGAGACGCCGCGGGCAAGGTTGGCGACGCCGCGAAGGACGCCGCGAACAAGGCCGGCGACGCCGCGGCCGACATGGCCGACAAGGCCCAGGGCGGCCTGGACGACCTCCTCAAGGGCGGCACGGGCGCGATGACCGACAAGGTCACCTCGATGCTCAACGAGTGGAAACCCACCGTTGACAGCCTCAAGGGCAAGGTCGCCTCGATCGCCCCCGACATGAAGCCGCAGCTCGAATCCGCCATCAAGGGCATCGAGGACCAGTGGAAGAACGTCGAGGGCCTGCTGGCGAAGCTCAAGGGCACCTCGGCCGCGGACCTGAAGGCGGTCGGCACCGACACCTTCAACGGCGCTGAGAAGCTCGGCGGGATGATCAAGGACGCGGCGGCGAAGTTCCTGAAGTAAGCCGCGATCCGTTGGGCGCGGGCCGGAAGGCGGCCCTGGCGTTCGAAGAGATTCACAGAGATACACCCCACCGGGCGAGCCGCAAGGCCCGCCCGGTTTTCTTATCCGTGCCGGCGTGATTGCCTACCACTCCGAGTGACGTGGGCTGACCGTATTTTGACCCATGACCAATTGCAACAGTCTGCAGAGAGCCTGTCTTGGTATCCTCTTGGATTTCTGCAGCCAGGACGGCCGCCCCAACAACCCCCAACCAAAACCACTGGACAACCCACCATTCCTGTGGTATCCTCCCTTCCCCCGCCTCGCTGCGGGAAGGCTGTGATTCCCGAGTGGGCACTCGGGCGGCCGACATCCCCCTTTTTTCTCAAACCCCGCCCAACGCTTGAGGCGGGGGTCGAGTGACACCTCCTTTTCGCCCCGGGCCGGCCTTGCCGCGACGGGGACCGAGAGCGAGTTCGGCGGTCGCCGCCGACGATGGTTGCACCCTCTGCGGAGTGTGCCGCCTGATCGAGACCGGATCACTCGGCCCGAGCGCCGGCGAGGGCGCAGCGAGCGATCCACCCAAT
>CAYZFW010000108.1:0-7561 GCA_964477615.1 uncultured Phycisphaeraceae bacterium
CGACGATGTACAAGGCCGCCATCGAGCAGGTGCAGGGCGCGATCTCGCGCGGCGTGCCGACCTTCGGTATCTGCCTGGGGCACCAGCTCCTCGCGCTGGCCATCGGCGCACGCACCTACAAGCTCAAGTACGGCCACCGCTCGCAGAACCAGCCGTGCATCGAGGTAGGCACCAACCGCTGCGTGCTGACGAGCCAGAACCACGGCTTCGCGGTCGACACCGACACGCTGCCGCGCGACTGGAGGCCGTGGTTCTCGAATCTGAACGACGGCACGAGCGAGGGCCTGCGCCACAACTGGGGCCCGTTCCGCAGCGTGCAGTTCCACCCCGAGGCCACACCCGGGCCAACCGATACGGCGTACCTGTTCGACGAGTTCATCGCGATGTTGAGGTGAGAAGGCACTGAGGGACGGAGGCACGCAGGCACGAAGTGGTCAGACTGACCCCCGACCCCGAACCCCGACACCCAAACCAGCCTCTCTCTCGCACCCGACCCTTTCTCCGCAAACTCCGCATCGAATCCCCTTCTCTACGACTCCGCGAACTCTGCGTCTCCGCGGTGAACACAGACATGACCACCAAGCCCTCCAAAGTCCTCATCCTCGGCTCTTCCGCTCTCAAGATCGGCGAGGCCGGCGAGTTTGACTACTCCGGCTCGCAGGCGATCAAGGCGCTTAAGGAAGAGGGCATCCGCACGGTACTCATCAACCCCAACATCGCCACCATCCAGACCAGCGACAACCTCGCCGACCAGGTGTACTTCCTGCCCGTCACGCCCGAGTTTGTCGAGCAGGTGATCGAGAAGGAGAAGCCCGACGCGCTGCTGCTCTCCTTCGGCGGGCAGACGGCCCTGAATTGCGGGCTCCGCCTCGATGAGTCCGGTGTGCTGGCCCGCCACGGCGTGCGGGTGCTCGGAACCCCCGTCGCCACCATCCGCGACACCGAAGACCGCGACCTCTTCAAGCAGCGCCTGAACGAGATCGGCGTCAAGACGCCCACCAGCAAGGCGGTGTCGAGCGTCGAGGACGCCGTGGCGTACGCGAATGAGATCGGTTTCCCTGTCATGGTCCGAATCGCCTTCGCGCTGGGCGGGCTGGGCTCGGGTCTGTGCCGGGACGAAGAGGCGCTGCGCGGCCTTGCGGGGCGGGCCCTCTCGCATACGAACCAGATCCTTGTCGAAGAGTACCTCACCGGTTGGAAGGAAGTCGAATACGAAGTCGTCCGCGACCGTCACGACAACTGCGTGACGGTGTGCAACATGGAGAACTTCGACCCCCTGGGCATCCATACAGGCGAGTCGATCGTTGTCGCCCCGTCGCAGACGCTCAGCAACGCCGAGTACCACAAGCTCCGCGAGATCGCGATCAAGACGATCCGCCACCTCGGCGTCGTCGGTGAGTGCAACATCCAGTACGCGCTGCACCCCGAGAGCGAGGACTACCGCGTCATCGAGGTCAACGCGCGTCTCTCACGCTCGTCGGCGCTCGCGAGCAAAGCCACGGGCTACCCGCTGGCGTACGTCGCCGCGAAGCTGGCGCTGGGCTACGGCATGCACGAACTGCCCAACTCGATCACAAAGGTGACGAAAGCGTTCTTCGAGCCGGCACTCGACTACATCGTCGTCAAGATGCCGCGGTGGGACCTGAAGAAGTTCCGCGGCGTGTCGCGCAAGATCGGCAGCGCGATGAAGTCCGTCGGCGAGGTGATGTCCATCGGGCGCACCTTCGAAGAGGCCATCCAGAAGGCCGTGCGCATGCTCGACATCGGGCGGCACGGGCTGGTGGCGAACGAGCCGTACCTTTCGACCGACCTGGACAAGGACCTCGCAGAGCCGACGGAGGAGCGGCTGTTCAGCGTCGTCGAGGCGCTGCAGCGCGGCTACACCGTCGAGCGCGTCCACGAGCTCACCCACATCGACGAGTGGTTCCTGCACAAGGTCGCCCACGTGGTGGACATCGAGAGCCGGGCGAAGCAATGTGGCGACGACTCGTCGTGCCACGGCTTGGCTTCCGAGACAAGCCGTGCCGAATCACGCGCGACACCGGAGCACGGCTTGTCGAAGACGCCAAGCCGTGGCGCGGGATCCACAATCCCCGTTGATCTGCTCCGCGAGGCCAAACAGTCCGGGTTCTCTGACAAGCAGCTGTCGCGTCTCACGGGTCTGAAGGTTGACGACGTCCGCGCCGCGCGTCACGCCGTCGGCATCGTCCCCGTGCTCCGCACCATCGACACCCTCGCGGCGGAGTTCCCCGCCAAGACCAACTACCTCTACCTCACCTACCACGGCGTCCACGACGACACCGCGCTCCCGCTGGAAAACAGCGTGCTCGTGCTCGGCTCGGGCGCGTACCGCATCGGCTGCTCCGTCGAGTTCGACTGGTGCTGCGTCAACGCGGTTCAGACGCTCAAGTCGCTGGGCTACCGCACGATCATGCTCAACTACAACCCCGAGACCGTGAGCACCGATTACGACGTCTCGGACCGTCTTGTCTTCGATGAGATCTCCATCGAGACCGTGCTCGAGGTGGTCGAGAAGTTCCGCCCCCTCGGCGTCGTCGTCAGCATGGGTGGGCAGATCCCCAACAACGTTGCGCTCAAACTCCACAAGGCCGGCGTCAAGGTGCTCGGCACCAGCCCCGAGTCCATCGACCTCGCCGAGGACCGGCACAAGTTCTCGAAGCTGCTGGACGAACTCGACGTGGACCAGCCCGCGTGGACCGAAGCGCGATCGCTGGAGGACTCGCTGGCCTTCGCCCGCGCGGCGGGTTACCCCGTGCTCGTCCGACCGTCATACGTCCTCAGCGGCGCGGCGATGGCCGTCGCCACCGGCGATGAGGAACTCACCCGCTATCTCCAGCGGGCCGCCCGCGTCAGCCCCGAGCACCCCACCGTCATCAGCAAGTTCATCGAGAACGCGAAGGAGATCGAGTTCGACGGCGTGGCGAAAGACGGCGAGGTCGTCGTCTACGCCGTGAGCGAGCACGTCGAGAACGCGGGCGTCCACTCGGGCGACGCGACGCTCGTCTTCCCCGCCCAGCGGATGTACCTCGAAACGACGCGGCAGATCCGGGCCGTGGCCAAGAAGATCGCCAAGCGGCTGAACATCAACGGCCCCTTCAACATCCAGTTCATCGCCAAGAACAACGCCATCCAGGTGATCGAGTGCAACCTGCGGGCCTCGCGCTCGTTCCCGTTTGTCTCCAAGGTCATCAAGACAAACTTCATCGACCTCGCCACGCGGATCATCGTCGGCGCGCCCGCGAACGCTCCCGACAAGAGCGTCTTCGATCTCAACCACGTCGGCGTCAAGGCCCCGCAGTTCTCGTTCACCCGCCTTGAGGGGGCTGATCCAACTCTCGGCGTCGAAATGGCCTCCACCGGTGAGGTCGGCTGCATCGGTGACGACTTCTCCGAGGCGTTCCTCAAGGCGCTCCTCAGCGTCGGCTACCGCCTGCCCATCAAATCCGTGCTGCTCTCGCTGGGCAGCGTGGATAGCAAGGCCGAGATGCTCGAGTCGGTCCGTCTGCTGCAGGGCATGGGCGTGAAAATCAGCGCCACCAACGGCACGGCGAAGTTCCTTCAGGAAGCCGGCATCCCCGTTACCAAGCTGGAGTGGCCGCTGACCGAGGCCAAGCCCAACTGCCTCGACGTGCTGAAGAGCCGCACTGTTGACCTTGTGATCAACATCCCCAAGAACAACAAGAGCGAGGAGCTGACCAACGGCTACATGATCCGCCGCGCCGCGGTGGACCATAACGTCCCGCTGATCACCAACCGCCAGATCGCGGCCCGTTTCATCGAGGCGATCTCGAAACTCAAGGCCAAGGAACTGAAGATCAAGCCCTGGGCCGAGTATTCCCACGCGTGATCGAGTCCCAGTCCCCGTGCCACCGACTTGCCTCTTGGCATGTCGGTACTCCGGGCGAATGTTCGGATCCCCCTTGCACGCCGACCGATCTCACCGAATCTCCCATGAACGGCACACCATTCATCTCCCCGCGCGGACCCAAGCCTGTCGGCCCCTACCCGCACGCACGCCGTGTCGGCGACCTCTTGTTTATTTCCGGGATCGGCCCGAGGCGCCTCGCCGACACCGACATCCCCGGCGTCACCCGAGACGCGTCCGGTAATGTCACGACGTATGACATCGAGGCCCAGTGCCGCTCCGTCTTCGAGAACATCCGCGTCATCCTCGAAGACGCCGGGGCCAAGTGGGAGAACATCGTCGATGTGACCTCGTTCCTCACCGATATGAAGCGTGATTTCGCGGCGTACAACAAGATTTACGAAGAGTACTTCGCCCACGTCCGCCCGACGCGCACCACCGTCGAAGTCGGAGCGCTGCCGACGCAGATCAACGTCGAGCTGAAGGTCATCGCGTGGGTCGGGAAGTAGGCCGCCGCGTCACGGGCAGACCATCCCGAACCGCCCCAGGAAAAACACCAAATCAACGGTGTCGGTGGCCCCGCTGCAGTTGAAATCGCCGCGGAGGTCACGCCCGAATGAGCCAAGGAACTGCACCAGGTCGGCGGTGTTCACCAGCCCGTCCAAGTTGATATCCGCGGGGCAAGGGTTGCAGTTGGTCTGAGCACAGGTCGTGCCCGGCCCGGCGAAGAAGATGCCGAACTGGTTGAAGAGACAGTCGTTCTCGCTGGTGACGACGCACGAGCACCTCGAGAGGCAGCAGGCGCCGTTGCCCGCCGCTGCGGCGCACGTCAGCGTGCCCTTCCAGCGCGTGCCGCACGTCGTGTCACCAAAGAACTGCGGCGAGACGAAGACGTTGTAGGTCCCCGGCTCAAGGATCGCGGTCGCAACGATGTTCTGGCACGGGTTGCCCTGCGCAATCGCGAAAATCTGCTGGTCGGCGCAGTTGTCGTTCAGGATCAGCGCCTGCGCCAGGAACTCGGCGTTCACCGTCCAGGTCACCACCGACTGCTGCGTCAGTGTGAAGCGGAACCAGTCGGTGTCGCGGGCGAGTGTGGTCAGTGAATTGGGGTATGAACCGGACGTGCCGTGGACCGTCTGCCCGCAGGAGATGGTGCCTCGTGGCGTTCCCGGCAGCCCGCAGCCGCCGTTGGTCGCGTCGACATAGCCGGTGCCGCAGGTGGGCTCGTTCTCGGAAGTCGACCCCGAGGGCGGCGGCACAAGGCAGTTCTGCACGCACGACGCCGGGTTCGCGCACGTATTGGCCGAGGTCGAAGTCGTCAGCGTGAACGACCCGCTATCCCCCGACCCTGCGGCGACGAGGATCGAGTACGTCCGATTCAGTTCCGAGCACCACGTCACCTGCGGCGCCAGGCCGCAGCCGAAGTCCCCGTTGTCGTTGCCCGCCGCACACACGAGCGTCTGCGTGGCGCAGTCGCCGCAGAACACCAGCAGGTAGGCGTCGAAGTCGATCGCGCTCCCGCACAAGGACGCGGTGATCTCCTTGCCGTTGCCGATCACTCGATACCACACGCCGGGGCCCGAAGGCACCGGCCCGCAGTCGTCAAGCGATTGGTCGGCATCTGTGAAACCGAACAGCGTGTAACCCACCGCCGTGCCGGGCACCGTCACCATCGGCGTCCCCGCGTCGCACTCGTCGTTCACCGGCGGTGGCAAGTTCGGGCAGTTGGTCTGGGCGCAGATGGTCCCGTCGCCTTTGTACACACCCTGCGACGTCTCGCACCCCGACTGCGACAGCGAGGCGCACACGCCGTTTGCCAAACAGCACGCCCCGATGGTCGGCACCTCCGTACACACGCACTCGATGTCCACCTTGAAGACGCCGCGGTTGAACTCGTTGAACGGCAGCACCTGGATCAGGTACGTCGCGCCCGGGGCCGTGTTGAAGCACACGCGCGAGTGCCGCAGTTGTGGCCCGCACGCCGCGTCGTCGTTGCAGTTCAGCGGGATGGGGTCCACGCATCCAGTGGTCTCTCGGTACACCGCGACCACCGAGTCCTTCGCGTTGGCATCGATCGTCTGCGTGTCGCACGTCGTCACGCCAAGCCGCGAGCCCGTCCCCACGATGCGGAACCACACCGATCCCGCAACGCTGTTGGGCGCGCACGCGGGGAGCGGCTCGTTCACCTCCATCGTCGCGTTCCGCGTGTCCGCGAAGACCGTCGAGTTGCACGTGACGTTGAGCGCCCCCGCGCACGAATCGTTCGGCGGGGGCTCGCACCCGCCGAACCCGCAGAACGTCTCGTCCCCCTGGTACCGACCGCCCTGCGCAACGCACGGCCCCGGCCCGTTCGTCTCCACGCAGTTCCCGCCCGGCAGACAGCACGCCCCCATGGGGCACGGCGTGGCGCACTCCAGTTTCACCCAGTACTTCTTCCCGCACGGCTGCTGCGGCTGCGTGAAGTCCGGACCCACGAACACCCACCACGTCCCAGGCCCCAGGCACGCCGTGACTTCCTTTGTCTCATCCGGAAGCGTAACAGCAAACGGCGAGACACCCGTGGCAAGACTGCAGTTCGGGATGCCGTTGGTCCCCGACACCAGCCCGAAAACACACTTGAACTCCGACGACAGCCGCACCGTGATCTGCCGCTGCGCCCCGAGCGAGAACTGGTACCAGTCGGTATCCCGCACCGCCCCATCAAACCGCGTCGTGCCGCAGATGGTCGCGTTGCACAGGATCTGCGAGAACCCCTGCAGCGGTGCCCCGCACCCGCCGTTGACCGTGTCCTCCGGGTTGCCGCAGTTGGTCTCCGATTCCGGGAACGACCCGGGCGGACACGTGAATGCCCGGTCCCCACCCTCCCGGTCCGCCGGCACCGCCTCGACCACCGCCCCGGACGGGTTCACCGGCGAAAAAGTCACCACCCCCGGGAAAGCGGGCTCCTTGCCCGAAGCCGGAGTACAAACCACACCCCCCACCGCCACCAAAGCGGCGACCGCAGTCTTCCACATGGCCAAGCCGAGTCGTGCGGGCATCGCGGGGGGTCTCTCTCTGCAAGGGGGTCCGGAACGGTTCGCGAGGACCATAGGCGATACGCCCAGAGGCCCCTGGTGTTCCCGTCCCAACCAAAAACCTATCGGATTTTCACGCACCAAACTTGGCACTTTGGCCGAAATCAACTAAGATTCCGAGTGCAGCGCGGGGAGCCTCCCCGGCGCGACCGAGTTCAGGACCGACGCGCATCACGCCCGAGCCGCTTCGCCGATTCCTGATTCAAACCGCTTGGGCTTGATGGACAGTGTCTCATGAAGATCTATGTCGGGAATCTGCCGTACTCGGCGACGGACTCGTCGCTGCGTGACCTCTTCGCTCAGCACGGCAACGTGGACAACTCCAGCGTCGTCATGGACCGCGAGACCGGGCGCTCGCGCGGGTTCGGCTTTGTCGAGATGGGCAACGATGCCGAGGCTCAGGCCGCCATCGCCGCCCTCAACGGCTTCAACCACGAGGGCCGCGCCCTCACCGTCAACGAAGCACGTCCCAAGGAGCCCCGCTCCTTCGGTGGTGGCGGCGGCGGCGGTCGCGGTGGCTACGGCGGTGGTGGTGGCGGCGGTGGCCGCGGCGGCTACGGCGGCGGCGGCGGCGGCGGTGGACGCGGCCGTGGCGGCGGGG